>NZ_BAAHXB010000006.1:0-100804 GCF_054657215.1 Endothiovibrio diazotrophicus | reverse complement strand
TGGTACCGGCGCGGATCGCCCACTCGTCCCGCCACTTCCGCCAGGCGAAATCATCCTCGAAAGACGGCACATTCATCGACGAACCTCACGCTGCGAATTGATCGAAAAACAGCTATCGAAATCCAACAACGATTTCACTTGCCGGCCGCACCTTGAACCCGGCGGCCTCTCGGCTGCGAAGCGCCACCGTTCGCGACCGGGAAAGGGTGCGTCCGTTGGCCGTTTGCGCCCCGTCAATCGGCGGGGCTCACGAACCGCTTGTCCCGCACATAGAGGTCGTAGGAGTGGTTCTTCTGCACATTGCGCTTCTCCATATCGAACAGCTCCGTGGCCTCGACCAGCTTGCTGAGTTTCTTGAAACCGTAGTTCCTTGAATCGAAGGAGCTCTGATTGGCGATGTGGGAGCCCACCGCAGAGATGTTCGCCCAGCCTTCGTCGTCGGCGGTAGCCTCCACCGCGCTACGCAGTAGAGTGATCAGCTTGGTATCCTGGTTGAGTTCCTTCTTGGCTCGTTTTCTGGCCGGCTCGGCACCGCCTTTCCCTTCACCACCCTTCTCCTGCGACGCGACCACCAGTGCCTCGAGAAAGACAAACTTGTCGCACGCCGCCTGGAGGGAACCCGGCGTCTTGCGCTCGCCGAACCCGTACACCAGGAGCCCCGATTCGCGAATTCGGGTCGCCAGTTTGGTGAAGTCGCTGTCGCTGGTGACCAGACAAAAGCCTTCGAAGCGCCCGGTATAGAGCAGGTCCATGGCATCGATAATCATCGATGAGTCGGTGGAGTTCTTGCCCTTGGTGGAACTGAACTGCTGCATCGGGCTGATCGCATATTCGGGAAGCACCGATTTCCATGGTGTCAGCTGATTGGTCGTCCAGTCGCCATAGGCCCGTTTGACGCTGGCGACACCGTAGTTGGCGATCTCCTGGATCAGCGGTTCGCACATCGAAGCGCTGATGTTATCCGCGTCGATCAGGACGGCCAGTTTCTTTCGCACTTCCATCTCTTGTTTCCTTGCGGTTGGAGTCGCCCAGTCTACGTCCAAAGGGGCGGGGAATATGGCTGGCAAAAATGGAGAGCGGGCAGAATGCGCCGAAAAACCGGGAGCGCACGGCTCGGAAAGCGGTGCGCCTCGTACCTCGGCACACCCTACCGACCCCTGCTCCAGCGTTGCCCGAATTTCTTCGCGCCAGAGGTCCTACAGCGAGGGTTTCCCCATCGTGCTTTCAGCGTCGGCTCGGCGCTTGCGCTCGATCATCCGCTCGACCGCCTTGGCCACGGCGACGAAGCCGAACACCGAGGTGACCGCGCTGGAGGCACCGTAGCCGCCGGCGCAGTCGAGGGTGACGCCGTGCACCCCCGGCTTCTCGTGGCCGACGCTGCCGTCGGGGCGCGGGTAGATGGGCTGCTGGGAGGAGAAGACGCAGTCGACGCCGAAGCGCCGCTTGGGGTTGGTGGTGAAGCGGTACTGGTGGCGCAGGGTGTGGCGCACCTTGGCGGCCAGGGGGTCGTTGTAGGTCCTGCTCAGGTCGGCCACGGCGATGGCGGTGGGGTCGGTGAGGCCGCCGGCGCCGCCGGTGGTGATGATCGGGATCTTGTTGCGCTTGCAGTGGTGGATCATCGCCGCCTTGAACTGGATCGAGTCGATGGCGTCGACGACGTAGTCGTAGCCACGCTCCAGGTAGCGCACCATGGTGCCGAGGGTCAGGAAGTCGTCGATGGCGTAGCAGTGGCACTCGGGGTGGATCGCCAGCACCCGTTCGCGCATCACCTCCACCTTGGAGCGGCCGAGGGTGGCGGTGAGGGCGTGGATCTGGCGGTTGACGTTGGTCAGGCAGATGTCGTCGTGGTCGATCAGGGTGATCTCGCCGACCCCCATCCGCGCCAGCGCCTCCACCGCCCAGGAACCGACGCCACCGATCCCCACCACGCAGAAGTGGGCCCGGCGGATCCAGCCGTAGGCCTCGCGCCCGTAGAGGCGCTCCACCCCGCCGAAGCGGCCACCGATCTCACAGACGCTCATCGTTTCCGCCCGTATTGCCCGTTTCGAGGCCGAAGATGATAACCGATTCGCCGCCGGGTTCGTGCCGATTGCAGGGATTGCAAAACCTCGGCGGACCAAGCGTCATCGCGGCCCGAGGACGTCGTTAAGCCCACCATAATCTTCGCATCGATAAAATCCGCCATGGCTTCGACCGGAGGAGAGGCGGCCCGGATTACGCCGGGCCAGGGCCGGTGCCATACAGACCAAAAATTTCATTCGACACCCATTGCGGTTCCACGTTGGCGCCGCATTCAAGGAAAACCTGCATGACAAACCAAATCGCTACGGTAAAGATCGGGCTCGCCCTCGTGCTCGCCACGCTGCTCTTCGGCCTCGCCCTGGGGATCTCGTTCGGGGTCTCGGAGGAGAGCTACAAGGGGTACATCGCGGAGGGCGTCGCCGCCCACCCGACGCTCCACGACGCCAAGAGCGAGGGGAAGATCTGGCGCTACGCCCAGCGCGCCCACTTCCACGCCATGGGCATCAGCGCGGTCACCCTGGGACTCACCCTGGCGCTGCTCTTCACCGCGCTGAAGCCGGGGATCAAGCGCGTCGCCTCGATCCTGATCGGCCTCGGCGGGCTCTACCCCCTCTCCTGGTTCATGATGTTCCTGCTCTCCCCCTCCCTCGGTCGCGGCGCGGCCCACCACCACCTGCTCACCGAGCTGTTCACCAAGGTCGGCGTCGGCGGTCTCGCCGCCGGGCTGCTGATCTTGATCTACGGGCTGTTCATCGCCCGTGCCGAGGCGGATTGACGCGCCGGCCCGCCGTCCGGCGGCTGCGGCCGGTCAGGTCGGTGATCTGCGCGAGCAAATCACGTTGTATTCCGTCGATACGTTTGCCATCGGGGAAACGACGCGGAGCGTCGTCCAACCGCCGCACTTCGCCCGCAAGCCGCCTCGGGTCACCACGCAGAGCGTGGTGACCCGGACGACCTTCGGTTTGGCCCACACCTATCGCTGAGACTGCGCCTGATCGAGGCCATCGACAGTCTGCGTGAAAACCCTCACCGCGGCTCCGCGCTGAAGGGCGATCGATCCGGCCTGCGCCGGATTCGCGTCGGCGACTATCGGGTGATCTATGAGATCGATGAAGGCGAGGTGGTAGTGCTGGTGGTCAAGGTCGGTCACCGCAGGGAGATCCACCGCGGGTCGTAGTCCCGCACCAACCCACCCCTCGATCGGCACCTATAATGGTGCCGTTTTCGTTTGCGGATGGTGAGGGGCGATGGAGATCTATCTGGTCGGCGGCGCGGTGCGCGACAAACTGCTCGGTCTGGAGCCGAAGGAGCGGGACTGGGTGGTGGTCGGCTCGACGCCGCAGGAGATGCTGGCGCGAGGCTTCACCCGGGTGGGCAAGGACTTCCCGGTGTTCCTCCACCCCGAGACCAAGGAGGAGTACGCGCTGGCGCGCACCGAGCGCAAGTCGGGCCGCGGCTACCACGGTTTCGAGGTGCACGCCTCACCGGAGGTGACCCTGGAGGAGGACCTGGCGCGGCGCGACCTCACCATCAACGCCATCGCCGAGGCGGCCGACGGCACGCTGATCGACCCCTTCAACGGCCGCGAGGACCTCGACGCCGGACGGCTGCGCCACGTCTCCAACGCCTTCATCGAAGACCCGGTGCGGGTGCTGCGCATCGCCCGCTTCGCCGCCCGCTTCGGCCAGTGGGGCTTCCGCGTCGCCCACGGCACCAATGCGCTGATGCGCAGGATGGTGGAGAACGGCGAGGTGGACCACCTGGTGGCGGAGCGGGTGTGGCAGGAGCTGGCCAAGACGCTCGCCGATCCGCGTCCCTCGCGCTTCTTCGAGGTGCTGCGCGGCTGCGGCGCGCTGGCGCGGATCTTCCCCGAACTGGACCGGTTGTGGGGGGTGCAGCAGCCGGCCCACCACCACCCGGAGGGGGACGCCTTCGCCCACACCATGCTGGTGCTGGAGGAGGCCGCCAAGCTCTCCCCGGAGCCGGTGGTGCGCTTCGCCGCGCTGCTCCACGACCTGGGCAAGGGGGAGACCCCCGCGGAGGAGTGGCCCAAGCACCATGGCCACGACCGCAAGGGGGCGGCGCCAATCCTTGATCTCTGCGAGCGGCTGCGCGCGCCCAACGAGTTCCGCGACCTGGCGGTGCTGACCGCCCGCTACCACCATCACACCCACAAACTGGCGGAGCTACGCCCGACCACCATCGTCGACACCCTCGACGCGCTGGACGCCTACCGCCGCCCGGAGCGTTTCGCCCGGTTCCTGCTCGCCTGCAAGGCGGACTCTCGCGGGCGCACCGGGCATGAGGAGAACCCCTACCCTCAGGCCGACGACTTCGAACGGGCCCGCCGGGCGTGCGCCGCGATCAACGCCCGCGAGCTGGCCGAACAAGGGTTGAAGGGTCCCGAGATCCGCGACGCGCTGCGCCACCGGCGCATCGCCGCGGTGCGCGCCCTGCACATCGGGGTGGATTCGGAAGAGTGATTCACCATGAAGATCTTCGAGGTTTTCGTCCGCACGACCCCACCTGTAGGAGCGGCCCCCAGGCCGCGATTGCCTACAGGGATGTAGGTACTTGGCGTGAGCAGGATGCGGAAGCCGGGCGCCGTTTCCGCCAACCCCCGCAAGCATAATCAAGCGACGGCACTCCGCACCATCGCGGCCTCGGGGCCGCTCCTACAGGTGACGGCTCGACGCCCCTACGATCGGCGGATCGCCACACGCCCAATCGCCGTCGAATGCCAGACCACCGCAATGTTGGGCTTCTCTAGCGCTTTTGCACAGGGAAGTGCTTATTGAGCAAGCGGGTAGGAGGCCCGGAGCGTCAACCCAACCTACAGGAACTGGGGTGTATTTCGCTTGCCGATCCACTGCCACCCGCCGAAGGCGATGAGCACGCCGGTGGCGTTGGCGGCCATGTCGGCCACTTCGAAGTGGCGGACGCCACCGAGTTGTTGCAGGAATTCCAGGGTGATGCCGAGGGCGATCAGGGCGGCGGCGAGCCGCAGGCGGTGGCGCCACGCCGGCCACAGCGGGGCGAACCAGCCCATCAGCCAGCCGTAGGCGGCGAGGTGTTCCAGCTTGTCGGCGGCATCGATGCCGAGGTCCACCTGCGGCGGGGAGCCGGTGAGGCTGAGATAGACCACCAGGGTCAGCCAGCCCCCGCCGAAGAGTTGCCACCACCCGCGCAGCGGCGACTCGGCCAACCGCACCGCCAGCCCGCTCACAGATAGGCCCACAGCAGCACCGCGCCGAGCAGCAGGCGGTAGATGACGAACGGGGTAAAGCCGATCCGCTCCAGCAGTTTGAGGAAGAGGTGGATGCAGATATAGGCGCTGATCGCCGAGGCCGCGGCGGCGGTGGCGAGGGTCAGCCACGGCGCCCCACCCGGGGCGGCGGCCAGCTCAAGCCCCTTGAGCAGGGCGGCACCGAGGATGGTGGGGATGGAGAGGAGGAAGGAGAAGCGGGCGGCGGCGGTGCGGGTGAGGCCGAGCCACAGCGCGGCGGTCATGGTGATGCCGGAGCGCGAGGTGCCGGGGATCAGGGCGAGCACCTGGGAGAAGCCGATGATCAGCACGTCGCGCCAGGTCAGTTGGTGCTCACTGCGCTGGCCGACGTAACGCTCCGACCACCACAGCAGCAGGCCGAAGCCGATGGTGGTGGCGGCGATCACCAGCGGCGAGCGCAGGGTCTCCTCCACCACCTGGTCGAGCAGCAGCCCGCCGACCACCACCGGCAGGGTGCCGATGATCACCCACCAGGCGAGCCGCCCGTCGTCGTCGGTGCCGCGACCCGCCACCGAGCGCCCCCAGGCGAAGGTCATGGTCACCACCTCGCGGCGGAAGTAGAGGAGGATCGCCAGCAGGGTGCCGAGGTGGACCGCCACGTCGAAGGCGAGCCCCTGGTCCGTCCAGCCGTTGAGCAACGGCAGCAGGATCAGGTGGGCGGAGCTGGAGATGGGCAGGAATTCGGTGAAACCCTGGAGCAGGGCGAGGGCAAGGAGGTGCAGCGGGTCCACGGGATCGGTTCCTTGGGGTGGTATCGGCGCGCATTCTACGCCGATTTATTCGGTTCACTCAGAGGGGCGAGTAGTTACCCAGGACCGAACGTTCCTCAAACGCCTTTCACAGGCTCCCGCGCCGGTCGCCGAAGGCGAAGCCCCGCCACGGCCCCTCGACCCCGCGGGTCAGGGCGATCGCCTGGAAGCGCTCGCCCATCTCGCCGGGGAGGGTGAGCAGCTTGGCCTGGCGTGCCAGTTCGGTACGGACACGGGGGGTATCGTCGTCGCGCTCGACGGCGAGCAGCTCGTCGAGGCCGCAGCCGAGCAACAGCAGCGCCTGGCTGGTGTAGCCGGCCACCCGCAGGCCGGCAGCGAAGGCCGCCTCGGCCACCGCCGAGAAGTCCACCGAGGCGGTGATGTCCTGCAGGCCGGGGAGGAGGAAGGGGTCGCCGTGGACCCGATGGCGGAAGTGGCAGAGCAGGGTCCCGCCGCCGCGCTCAGTCAGGTAGTACTCCCGGCGGGGGTAGCCGTAGTCGACGAACAGCGCCATGCCCCGCGCCAGCGCCTCGCCGAGGGCGGCGAACCACGGGCCGAGGGTGAGACAGACCTCCGAGTCGTAGCCCACCGGCAGCGGCTCGCCGCGCTCCGCCTCGATCGCCGCCACCGCCGATACCAGCTCCGGTGCCGGGTCGAGCAGGCACCAGTGGAAGCGGCCATCGGCCCACGCCACCCCCCACTCGCGCAACCCCTCGGCGGCGATATGGAAGCGGTGGACGGCGAAGGCGTCGAGCAGCTCGTTGGCCACCACCACGCCGCTGAACCCCTCGGGCAGCCGATCGAGCCACTCCACGCGCTCCACCAGTCCCGGCAGCCGCTCGCCGAGCAGTGCCTGCTGCCGGCGGCGCAGATCGGCGCTGCGCTCGAGGATCCGATAGCGCCCCGGCACTTGGCCGAGAAGCGCCAGCTCACCGAGCAGGTCCACCGCCAGCGCCCCGCTGCCGGCGCCGATCTCCAGCAGATCGCCGCCGCCGAGCCGCTCCAGCACCTCGGCACACTGCCGCGCCAGCGCCCGCCCGAACAGCGGCGAGAGTTCCGGCGCAGTGACGAAATCCCCCGCCTCCCCGAACTTGCGCGCCCCCGCCGTGTAGTAGCCAAGCCCCGGCGCATAGAGCGCCAGCTCCATGAAACGGACAAAGGGAATCGCCCCCCCCGCCCCCTCGATCTCCTCCCGAATCCGCCCCACCACCCGCCCGCTATGGGCAGCAGCCTCGGTATCCGGAAGCGGCAGTCGATCGACGCCATCACCACTGAATTCAGCCATAGCCGCCCATTATACTCCCCCCACCTCCCCGCTCTTCCTCCGAAAATGACGGAGCATTTCCACCCGCCCCTCGGCCGCGCCCCGCGAGGGGCCGCGGCCGAGGGGCGGGTGGAAATGCTCCGTTGCGCTATGATCTTGGGCACCATGAAAAGAAAAAGAAGCTATCCACCCCGCGCCGGCGCCGGACGCCACCCCGACCAACCCCGCACCCTCTCCGCCGGCGTGGTGGTGCTCCGCCGTTTTCCCGACGGCCTGCGCTGCCTGCTGCTGCGCGCCTTCCAGTACTGGGATTTTCCCAAGGGGATGGTGGAAGAGGGGGAGGAGCCGCTGGAGGGTGCGATCCGCGAGGTGGAGGAGGAGAGCACCCTCACCGACCTCGACTTCCGGTGGGGGCTGGAGTATCGGGAAACCCCCCCTTACCGCCGCGGCAAGGTGGCCCGCTACTACCTGGCGGAGAGCCGCGAGGGGGAGGTGGATCTACCGGTCAGCGAAGCGCTGGGCCGGCCGGAACACGACGAGTTCCGCTGGGTACGCCTCGACGAGGCCCACGCCATGCTCTCCCCCCGCGTCCAGCCGATCCTCCGCTGGGCGATCGAGCAGATCGCTGAAAACCGTTGAGGCTCTGGAACGTAACGCGGAGAACGCGGAGAAGAAGAAAAAGAGATCGCGTGGCCCTCCTGAGTCTTGTGTCACACCAGACACGGCCTTCGCCTCGGAAGGCACATCACCCAACGCGCCTTCCTCTGAAGCGCCTACACCTCTTCTCTGCGCTCTCTGCGTCTTTGCGTTCTCCGCGTTTCCCATCCTCCGCAAGAAGGGGCTACTGGGCAGGCGGCACCACCAGGAGGGTATCGGTGCGCAGCACGTCGCCCTCCTCGTCCACCACCGAGACCTGCCACTCCCCCTCCCACTGGGGCAGCAGCCGCTTGCTCGACCAGGCGCGCCAGCGGTTGGCATCGATCCGCTGGCGCACCTCCGCCATCAGCCGCCCCTGGTATTCCCAGCGGTGGGCGAGGGTGCGTCCGGCAAGGTCGCGGAACTCGGTGAAGTAGTAGACCCTTCGCCGGTCGCTCTCGATCTGGTCGATCCGGTCCACCGGCTCGCGCCCCTTCATGGCGCTGGTGAACTGGGCGCGGATCAGGTGGCGGGGCCCCTCTTCGGCGCCGTCGTCGGGGGGCGCCACCGAGCCCCCCTGGGTCACCTCCTGGGCAGCCGCCCCGCCGACCACCGCCGCCAGCAGCAGCGCCACCGCCCGCCGCCCCCACACCGCCGCTCGCCCCTTCATGCTCATCGCACCTCGCTCAGCAGTCGCCCGATCATCGATTCGGCCTGCCCGGCGTAGCCGCCGCCGAACAGATTGGCATGGTTGAGAATGTGGTAGAGATTGTAGAGGGTTCTCCGCACCGGGTAACCCGCATCGAGGGGCCACGCCTCGTTGTAGGCGGCGTAGAAGGCGGCGGGGAGGGTGCCGAACAGCTCGGTCATGGCGAGGTCCGCCTCGCGGTCGCCGTAGTAGACCGCCGGATCGAAGATCACCGGCTCGCCGCCGCGCGCCACCGCATGGTTGCCGCCCCACAGGTCGCCGTGAAGCAGCGAGGGAACGGGGGCGTAACCGGGGAAGAGATCGGCGAGCCGTTCCATCAGCGGCTCCCCCTTGCGGCGCAGCTGCGGGAAGCCGTTGCGCGCCGCCAGCTCGAACTGGAAGGCGAGGCGCCGCTCGCGATAGAAGACCAACCAGTCGGGGTGCCAAGCGTTGATCTGCGGGGTGGAACCGATGGTGTTGTCGCGATGCCAGCCGAAGCGCTCGCGGGTGGTGCGGTGCATCGCGGCCAACTCGCGCCCGAACCGCTCGGCCGCCCCGCCACCGCCCAGCTCCAACCGCTCCAGCACCAGATAGCCCTGGCCCGCCGCCTCGCCCCAACAGACCGGCGCCGGGGCACGGATGCTCGCGCTGGCGACGATCTCCGCCAACCCCTCCGCCTCGGCGGCGAACATCTCCACCAGGACGCCCCGGTTGAGCTTGACGAAGAACTCCCGCCGACCGTCACCCACCACGTAGGTGGCGTTGATACAGCCGCCACCCACGGCGTGGTGACGAGCCGCCTCGAACGGCTCACCGGTCGCCTCCCCGATCGCCTCCCCAATGGCCCGCCACAGTTCCACTCGCGCCTCCGCAAGCCCGCGTCAGTTCAATAAATTTTGAATCCGCGATAGCGGATTCAACGACCGATCTTCTTCTCTTCGCCGGCGAGGATGCGGCGGATGTTGCCGCGGTGACGCCAGTAGAGCATCAGCGTCATCACCCCCATGGCCGCGGTCGGCTGCCAGTCGCCGGAGACCCACCAGACGTAGCCCGGCGCCAGCGCCATCGCCACCAGCGCCGAGAGGGAGGAGATGCGGGTGAGCGCCGCGGTGACCAGCCAGGTGGCGACGGTCGCCACACCCACCATCCAGTGGAAACCGAGCAGCACCCCCAGGGCGGTGGCCACCCCCTTGCCGCCCTGGAAGCGGAAAAAGACGGGATAGAGGTGGCCGAGGAAGGCGGCCAGCGCGACCAGCGCCACCGCCGCCACCGGCAGCCCCAGCAGCACCGCCGCCAGGGTCGGCAGCAGCCCCTTCAGCAGGTCGCCGAGGAGCGTGATCGCCGCCGCCTTCTTGCCGCCGAGGCGCAGCACGTTGGTGGCGCCGGGGTTGCCGGAACCGACGGTGCGCGGATCGGGCAACCCCGTCAGACGGCAGACGATGATCGCGCTGGAGAGCGAACCCAGCAGGTAGGCGACGGCGATGAAGGCGGCTTCGGTATACATGGATTCGGCGGCGGCAAGCGGGAACCGTCGATTATACCCATCCCTTCCTTTGCGGTACCATGACAGACCGTGTTCCGACCGACCTTCAGCCGCCCATGGACATCATCTTCCTCCGCGACCTGCGCATCGAGACCGTCATCGGCATCTACGACTGGGAACGTGAGATCAAACAGACCGTGGTGCTCGACCTGGAGATGGCCACCGACATCCGCAAGGCGGCCGCCTCCGACACCATCGAGGACACCCTCGACTACAAGGCGGTGGCCAAGCGGCTGATCGCCTTCGTCGAGGAGAGTAGTTTCCAACTGGTGGAGACCCTGGCCGAGCGCTGTGCCGGCATCGTCCTCGACGAATTCGACGTCCCCTGGGTGCGCCTTACCCTGAACAAGCAGGGGGCGGTGCGCGGCGCCCGCGACGTCGGGGTGATCATCGAGCGGGGCAGCCGGGGTTGAATGCAGGCAGCAGCCGGCCGAGGCGCCACAACTCCGATCGGCTATTTCTTACTGTGAAGGTACGCGGGAAAGGGGGGAGGAGCGTAGGGTGTGCCGAGGTACGAGGCGCACGGCCCTTTCCGACCGGTGCGCCTCCTATCGTCGGCACACCCTACCCGACTTTCATCGTCCGAGGTGGTTCAACGGCCATCCATGATCGTCAACACAGAGCGGACGGAGAAGGACACCAACCCGCTCACCGGCGGCCAACAACCGCTTTGACATATACTCCGTAGTAACCCCTATACCCGATAGAACCCCCATGGCCCGTGTCTTCGTCAGTGTCGGCTCCAACATCGATCGGGAGCACAACATCCGCTCCGCCCTGGACGCCATGGAGGCCGCCTTCGGCGAGCTGGAGCTTTCCACCGTCTACGAGACCGTGGCGGTCGGCTTCGAGGGGGACAACTTCTTCAACCTGGTGGTCGCCTTCGACACCGGACTTGCCCTGGAACAGGTGACCACCGCGCTGCGCGAAATCGAGCAGGCCCACCGCCGCGAGCGCGGCAGCAAACGCTTCGCCCCGCGCACCCTCGACCTCGACCTGTTGCTGTTCGACGACGTGGTCGCCGACGAGCCGGAGTTGCCCCGCGGCGAGATCGTCAAGTACGCCTTCGTCCTCAAGCCCCTGGCGGAGCTGGCCCCGACCCTGCGCCACCCCACCCTCGGCACCCCCTACGCCGAGCTGTGGCAGCGCTTCGATCCCGGCGAGCAGAGGCTGTGGCCGGTGGACTTCCGGAGGAGCCCCTGATGTGCATCGCCTTCCCCCACGGCGGAGCGCGGCCCCCGGCGGCGCCCCCGTCGCGCTTCGACCGCTGGCTCTCGCGCCTCCCCGAAGGGGTGCAGATGGCGATCGGCGCGGTGGTACTGTTCGGCGCCCTGCTGGGCGGCCTGTTCCGTCGCCGCTGACGCTATAATCCCCCGTTTCCATTTTCCCCACGGGTCGAGGAGACCGATGATGAACCGATGCTGGGCGCAATACGCACTGTGGGCGGTGATCGCCATCCTGGGAGTAGGCTCGATGCTCAGCGGCTGCGGCCAGAAAGGCCCGCTGTTCCTGCCCACCGATACCGAACAGCAGCAAGCACGATAGCGGCTACGCCTCGGGGCAGGGTTTCTCCAGCATGCGTCGCGCCAGCGGCCGGAACTGGAGCCCGTAGAACATCTCCAGGTAGCGCCGCGCCTCGTCGCGCTCCAGGTTGGTGGAGTACTTCCAGAAGCCGTAGATGCACGACAGGGTGAGCATCCGCTCGGCGTAGATGGTCCAGGTGTAGCGGCTCTGGATGCGCTCGATCGCCCCTGCCGAGATCTTGCTCCAGTACTTGGGCTCCTTTGCGCAGCGCTCGAAGAACTCCGCCAGTTCATCGGCCACCTGCTCGCCGTGGTTGGGGTCGATGTGGAAGCCGGACTTGCCGTGCTTGATGATCTCCAGCGGGCCGCCGTAGCGGGTGGCGAAGGTGGGCAGTCCGCTGGTCATCGCCTCCACCACGGTAAGGCCGAAGGCCTCGAACAGCGCCGGCTGGACGAACACGCCGTGGCGGTCGGCAATCCAGCGGTAGACCTCGCCGCCGAGGCGGCGGTCAGTGATCCGCTCCAGCCAGCGGACGTTGCCGTCCAGCGCGTGGCGCTCGAACAGCTCATGCATGAGGTCGATCTGCGCCTGCTCCTCCCGGTCCTCGGAGCGCTCCCTGTCGATGTAGCCGCCCACCACCACCAGGTCGGCCACTGCCCGTAGCCGTTCATTCGCCCCGTACCACGCCACCAGGCCGGTGAGGTTCTTGATCCGGTCGAGGCGCGCCATGGTGAAGATCAGCGGCCGCCCGCGATCGCCGAGGGTGCCGCGACTGAACTCGTCGGCCGCGCCGTAGACCATCTCCTCGATCTCCTCATGCAGCCCGGTGAGGCGCCGCTCGCGCTCCGTGTACGGGAAGTAGAGGTCGGCATCGGCGCCGGGGGAGACGATGTTGAACTTCGGGTCGAAGACGTTGATGCCGTTCACCACCCGGTAGAGGCCGGGCATGGTGAACGAGCCGTAGGACTCGTACTGGCCGACGCTGTCCTCCTTGCCGGCGATCTCCTGGAAGGTCGAGGAGATGATGAAGTCGGTGGCGTTCATCGCGATCAGATCCGCGGTGAACTGGCAGGAGAAGTGGTACTTCGGTTCGTTCTCCTTCCAGTAGAGGTCGGAGTAGAGGTACTTGGCCTTCTCCAGGGCGTGGGCGATGGTGCACTGGGTCACCCCCATGCGCGAGGCCAGCAGCGTCGCCACCAGGTTGCCGTCGGAGTAGTTGCCGATGATGAAGTCGGGACGGTGGCCCAACTCCGCGAGAAGCTCGTGCTCCACCTCCTCGGTGAAGTGTTCCAGGTAGGGCCAGATGTCGAAGCGCGAGATCCACTGCGGGATGATCTCGCCGGAGTCGGTACGGAACGGGACGCGCAGGATACGGGCGTGCTTGGTGCCGTGGATCGGCTCCACGCGCTGGTCGCAGCTGGTGCCGCGGCTCTCCGGGATCAGCCGGGTGATCACCACGATCTGCGGCTCGATGCCGAGATGGGCCAGCCCCCGCTCCTCGATCCGCTTGGCCATCTCCTGCTCCAGGGCGCGCACCTGGTCGAGGATGTAGACCACCTGGCCGCCGGTGTCGGGAAGTCCCAGGACGTTGGACTGGCCGAAGAAGCCGTGGGGCGAGAGGATCGCCAGCGAGAAGACCATCGGCATCTCGCCGAGGAAGCGCTCCAGGGCGGTGGGGTCGGGGGCCTCCAGGATGTCGATGATGCGGTCGAAGCAGCGGCGCATCCGCGCCACGGTGTTGCCCCAGCCGGGTTCGAAGCCCAGCGCACCGAGGGCGTCGCGGACCTCCAGCCAGCCGAGGTCGTCGTCCTTGCGCTCGAGCAGCCTGCGGGCGTCGCGCAGGGCGCCGCGCAGCTGATGGACGTCCTTGATCCGCTCGTTGAGCATCAGCTGGTGGCCGCCCGCCTGATGGACCTGCAGGAACTGGAGCAGGCGCACCGCCCCCTGGTCGCCGTCGCGGAACAGCGAGCCGGAGAGGTGGCGATTGAGGAACTCGACGCCGCGACCGATGGAGCGCGACTCGCGCAGCTTGGGGAAGCCGCGGCTGAACGGCTCCAGGTCCAGCTCGAGCAGCCAGTCGCCGTCGTCGTGGTGCTCGCCCCCCTCGATCATCCGCTCCTTGAAGCGCAGGAAGCTCTCCACCGGGATCCACTCGTGCTCCATGTGCTCCAGATGGAAGCGCAGGTAGCCCCAGCGGGCGACCCAGGGGCGCACCGCGAGGTAGATCCATGGTGGGCAAACCACCGCCTCCTGAGCGGCGCTCATCAGCCGCGCCGCCTCGCTGTCGCGCAGCCGCGCCCCCTCCTCGCGCCGGGCGAAGGCGTCGAAGGCGTCCCACAGGTCAGAGGAGAGGAGCAGCGGCTTGTTCAGTTTCACCAAATGGTGGAGCAACAGGTAGAGCGGCTCGCGATGGCCGGCCGCGAAGTCGTCGAAGGGTTGGTTCATATCGTTTTTCCGTCAGCGGGTCAGCGGTCGTCGGCGGGTATCCGGATCTCGCCGAGAAAGTCGTAGTAGTCGATTCCTTCCAGGATACCGGCGGCGTATTTCCCCTCGGCGAAGTGGATCCGCGACTGGCCGCGCAGCCGGTTGAGTTCCGGCGCGTGGTTGCCCACCACCACGCCGAGCACGTTGCCGCAGAGCATCTCGGCGTCGTTGCCGGAGTCGGCGGCCACCAGGATGCGCTCCAGCGGCAGGCCCCAGCGCATCGCCAGGTAGCGCAACGCCAGCCCCTTGGAAGCGCGGATCGGCAGCAGGTCGAGGAAGTATTCGTAGGAGACGATGACGTTGGCGTGCAGGTCCTTGGTGCGCAGGTGGCGGGCGATCTCGCGGCGACTGGGACCGTCGTCCTCGTCGATGTAGTAGCTGATCTTGTAGGGATTGAGTTCGGAGGACTCCTGCAGCTCGACCCCCTCCAGCTCGGCCATCGCCTCGACCAGCGCCTCGGGGTGCCAGCGGTACTCGATGTGGCGCTGCCAGCGCTGGTCGGGGATCATCTTCTGGCCGTAGCGGATGTCGGTGCCGACGCCGGTGATCAGCAGGTCCGGACAGGGGACGTCCCACTCGTTGAGCATCTCGGTGGCGCTCTCCACGCTGCGTCCGGTGGCCAGCCCCCAGCCGACGTTGCGGCCGGTGGCGCGCAGCCGTTCGACGAAGGTGTGGAGCGCCTCCTGGTCGCCGAGCAGGGTGTCGTCGATGTTGCACACCAGCACCCGGTCGACGGTGGGCAGGCGGGTGCGGTCGCGGACCACCGGACTGCGTTTGTGCGCGCTGCTCGCCTCGATCGAACGGTTGATGGCGTCGAGGTAGCTCTCCGCGTGACCGGCCCAGGAGTAGTGGCGGCGGGTGCCGTTGATGCCGTTGCGCGACCAGCGGCGCCAGCGGTTGGTATCGGTCAGGGCATCGAGCAGCGCCTTGCCCATGGCCGCGGCGTCGAGCGGGTCGATCAACACCCCGTTGTTGCAGTTCTTCTGGATGTCACGGGGCCCGCCGTCGTTGGTGGAGACCACCGGCAGGCCGCTGGCGGCGGCCTCCAGCAGGGTGAGGCCGAAGGGCTCGATCAGCGCCGGATTGATGAACACCCCGCGGCGCTTGGCGGCGAGCCGGTAGAGCAGCGGCACGTCGTCGGCGGCGTGGTGCTTGGGGTAGGCGACCTGGCCGTAGAGGTCGTAGCGGTCGATCAGCATCAGCAGCTCGGTGAGCACCTCGCGGGCGCCCTTGTCCAGCTCGCGGATGTCGTCGCGGTTGCCGGCGATGATCACCAGATTGGCCCGCTCGCGCAGTTCCGGGCTCTCACCGTAGGCACGCACCAGGGTGGCGATGTTCTTGCGCTCGTCGGGGCGGGAGAGGGCGAGGATCATCGGCTTCTTCGGCCGGTCGAGGAAGCGGTCCACCTCGAGGGCGATCGGCGGGTCGCCCTCGAAGCGCTGGGGCGGGGAGAAGCGGGTGAGGTCGACCCCCGGCGGGATCACCATCATCCGCCGCGGGTGGTAGTTGTCGTACTGCTTGTACTGCTGCTCCACCTCCTGGTGGGTGCTGGCGATGACCAGCGCGGCGGAGTCGAGCGAGGCCTCCTCGGCCTCGATCCGGCGGGTCATGGAGTACTGGTGCTCGATGGTGCTCTGTTTGGTCCCCTTCTCCAGCAGCCGGCGCAGCTTGTCGCGGCCCAGCGAGTGGCCGGTGTGGATCTGCGGCACGCCGAGGAGCGCAGCGATGCGCGCGCCGATATAGCCGGCGTCGGCGTAGTGGCTGTGGACGATGTCGGGGACCCGGCCGACGCGGCGGATGTGTTGCAGGGCGTGGTCGACGAAGGTGTCGAAGTGGGGCCAGAGCACCTCCTTGCGCAGGTAGCGGCGGGGGCCGCAGGGGAGGCGGACGATGCGCGCACAGCCGCCGAGGGACTCTTCCGGTTCGGCGTAGGAGGGATCGACCTTGGGGTCGATCACCTGGCGGGTAAGCAGCTCCACCTGCGCCACCCGCGGGTTCTCCGAGAGCGCGCGGGCCAGCTCCACCACATACTTGATCTGTCCGCCGGTGTCGGCGTCGCGACCCAGCTCCATGTCGTAGCCGCGCACCAGACCATGGACGCTGATCAGCTGGATGTAGAGCCCCTCCGGCTGACCCTCACCCTTACCGTTTACGGATTCCATCGATTGAGCAACTCCTGATAGGTAGCGGGGTCGGCGATGGTCGCGCCGCGGCGGCGGCACAGCTCGGCGCCGAACTCCAGGGCACGGGCCAGCGTCTCGGCCAACTCCCAGCCGCGATGCAGCCCGAGGATCACCACCGAGGCGAAGGCGTCGCCGGCACCGACGGTGTCGACCACCTCGGCAACGCGCACCGGCGCCCCCTCGATCACCCCGTCGGCGGTGACGATCAGCGCCCCCGCATCCCCGCGGGTCACCACCAGCGCCGCGCAACCGAGCCGACCGCGCAGCCGCTGCGCCACCTCCGCCAGCGGGCCGTCGCCCTCGATCAGCGCCAGCTCCTCGTCGTTGATCTTCACCCAGCGGGCACCGGCCAGCCGCGCCTCCACCGAGAGCGGGTCCCACCACGGGGCGCGCAGGTTGATGTCGACGAAGGTGGGGAGAGCGAGCCGCTTGAGGGCGTCGAGGGCGGTGCGCGAGACCGGGTTCCGGGCGGCGAGGCTGCCGTGGTAGAGGAGCGAGGGGGTGGCGGGCGGGAGGTCGGGGGCGATGAAGTCGTAGGCCTGATCGGGGAGGATCTCGAAGCGATGACTGCTCCCCTCCATGGTGATGCGTACTTGGCCGGTAGGGTGGTCGGGATCGCGCTGCACCCCCTCGGTGGTCATCCCCCAGCCGGCCATGGCATCGAGCACCCGCTGGCCGAGGGGGTCGTCACCGACCCGCGAGACCACCCGCGGACGCAGGCCGAAGCCTTGCAGGTGCCAGGCGACGTTGAAGGGGGCTCCGCCCAGCACGTCGTTGCCGTCGGGGAAGCAGTCGTAGAGCACCTCGCCGAAGATCAGCGGCTGGCCGTGGAGGGAGGAGGAGGAAGTATCGTCGGTACCGAAGGCTGGCATCGGCGAATTTCACCTGTTTTGGAAGTTATTCATCGGCTTGACTCTAGCAGTGGGGGCGGAAGGAAGCAAAGTAGAGGCGGGTTGGCCTGGGAGGATATGATCCCATCACGGGAGGGGAGAGCCCCTCTCCACCGTTCCCCGAAACACTTTCAGATCCGCTTCGACGATTTCCCAATCCCGCCGCCACCGGGCGTGAGCCGGCGTCGCCGCCACCAACCCGGCCAGGATCTCCGCTGCCTCCTGGTATAGCCTCACCACCTCACGGTAATCACCGTCGCGGGCCGCGAGACGCGCGACCGATACGCAGGCCACAGCGAGCTCGTACCTCCAACCCGCGTTGCCTGGGTCCTGCTCCGCCAGGCGCCGGCTGATCGACAGAACCTCGTCGAACGCCTGCTGCGCCTCCGCGAGCTTTCCCTGGGCCTGGAGCACTCCACCCACCCGGCTGTGCGCCACGGCGAGCTCCCTCTGCCAACCCGCGTTGCCCGGGTCCAGCTCCGCCAGGCGCCGGCTGATCGACAGAACCTCGCCGAACGCCTGCTGCGCCTCCGCGAGCTTGCCCCGGGCCTGGAGCACGTCACCCACCCGTCCGTGCGCCACGGCGAGATCCCACTGCCAACCGACGTTGCCCGGGTCCTGCTCCGCCAGGCGCCGGCTGATCGACAGATCCTCGCCAAACGCCTGCTGCGCCTCCGCGAGCTTTCCTTGCGCCTCCAGCACACCACCCACCCGGCTGTGCGCCACGGCGAGATCCCGCTGCCAACCCGCGTTGCCCGGGTCCTGCTCCGCCAGGCGCCGGCTGATCGACAGATACTCGGCAAACGCCTGTTGCGCCTCCGACAAGTCGCCCTGCGCCTGCATTGCATCCCCCAGCAGGCAAGCCGACTCCGCTTCGGCGCCCGCGTCCCCCAGCGAGCGGGCCATCGCCAGCGCCTCGCCCGCGAACTCGTGGAGCTGGGCATGCTCGCCGCGCAGTTGGCGGACAACAGTCGTCACCAGCCGGCACCAGAGCCACGCCCGCCCCGCCACCAAGCCATCCCGCTCCAGCTCGGCCAACGCACCGGCCAGGGCATAATGATCCTCCGGATGGGCAACACTGCTCCACTCCCGGTTGAGCTGCTCCAGCTCTCCGGCGGCGACCTCAGGCTGGTAACCAAGGCGGTGGTAGATCCACTCGATCCGCGCGGCCGGCTCGTCCTCCTCCGTCAACGCATCGGCAACCCGCCCGCTGAGACGACGGAACCGCTCCAGCTCTTCCGTCGCCATCCACTTGCGCAACACCCGCCGCGTCTTCTCGTGGACGTTGATCGCCCCCTCCCCGCGGGCGGGAAAGGGCTCGATACAGGTCAATTGCACCAGTTGGGTGAGGAGCGCCCGGCTTCGCTCAAGGGGGATTTGGAGCAGGGCGGCGAGCAGCGCCTCGTCGCACCAATGGGGGATCGCCGCCGCCGCCAGCGCCTCTTTCAACTCGGCGCGAACAGGCTCTTCCTCCCGCGGAAAGGCCAGATCCACGGTGGCCAGCGCCAAACGGGCCGGATCGCCGTCGGCAGCTTGCAGGATGCGCAGTTGTTCGCCGAGATCCATGATCAGGTGCGGGGTCCGAGGAGTTGGGCCAGCAGGGCGGAGGTGGCATTGGTGAGCCGGCAGGCCTGCTCGACGAATTCCCGCGCCAGCTCCGGGTTGTGGCGGCGACCGAATTCGAACCAGTCGTCCGCGGGCGGTGTTTCGAGGGGGATGGGTCTGGAGGCCTCCGCTTCCCACAAGGCGCCCGCGGTCTCCGGCACCCGCTGGCCGGCGATGACCACCCGCAGCCAGGGGGAGCGGATCAGGCTGGGCAGCAGCCGGCGCTCCACCCACTCCTCCGCCTCGCCCGCCTGTTCGTAGGTGTCGAAGATCAACAGGGTGGGGCGCCGGCGCTCACACAGCGCGTCGAGGATCGCATCCAGCGCGGGGTTGAGCCGCTTGCCTTGGGGCACCGGCACGCCGAGGTGTTGCACGAAGGAGGGCAACTCGCGCTCCAGGTCGGTGCTCCCCTTGAAGTCCATGCGGCCGCAGGCCAGATCGGGCAGCCGCAGCCCGTTGCCGAGCATCTGGCGGGTGATGTGGCTCTTGCCGGTTTGCGAGCCGCCGAGGATCGGCAGCAGGCGCCAGGGGGCATCGCCGCCGATCAGGCGTTGAAAGGCGTCCCGCGCCTCGCTGTGGTTGGCCACCGGCCAGTGGAGCGCGGGGGGAAGCGAGGGCCAACCGGAGACCGCCGGCGCTTCGGGGCGCGGCAAGATCAGTCCCAAACGGTCGATGATCAGGCGGGCGGTCCCGGCAACACCCTTCTCCCGCGCATCGTGGGAAATGGCGTTGAAGGGAATCCCTTCGACCTCGCCGTCGCCGACCCGGATCGGCAGGATGGCGAGTCGCGCGCTTTCGTCCGTTGCGTTGCGGGCGCGCATCTTGCGGGCACGGATCGCTTCGTGTTCATCGGCGGTCCACGGCTTTTCGCCGTAGGCGGCGGAAACGCAGACCACCGCAAGCACCGCCCGCCTTTCGTAAATCTCCTGGAGCTTCAGATCGGCATCGTGACCGGCGATGTAGTGCTCGAACCACTCGTCCAGAAAGACGTTGGGGGCGCCCAACTCCGCCTCCACCGCCTCCGCGATCCGGCGCACCAGCTCGCGTTGCTCTCCGGCGAAGGAGAAGGCGACGAGGAAACGTTCGGGTGGACGGCGGGCGCTCATGGCATCCGATTATGCCCGAGGGGTGACGGTGACCAAAGCGGATAACTGGCCGACGCTACGGAGCGGGAGTGAGGTCACACCTCGTAATCGACCACCCGCCGCTCCGCGCGGCACGCCTTGACCAGGGGGATGATCGCCTGATGCAGGGGATGGTCGTGGTAGGCGTGGAGGGCGGCGCGGTCGGTGAATTCGCTGTAGAGGGCGACGTCGGCGCTGTCGGGATCGTCGCTGAGGTCGATGCCGACCTCGATCCGCAGCAGGCCGGGGATGCGGCCGTCGAGGGCCTCCAGGGCCTGCTTGATGCGTTGGGCGTTCTCCGCCTTGGGGTGGCCGTCGGCCTCGTCGAGGAGGCGCCAGAGGACGATGTGTTTGAGCATGGGGAAGGTAAAAGGCTAAAGGTGAAAGGTAAAAGGGTCTTCGTTCGGCATCCGAGCATCTTCAATGCCGTACCGATCGGAGATTCCGGCTTTAGGAGAGCGTCGATCCAATAGGGGACCATCGGATGGAGTACAGCCCTGGGGCTGTACGTACGAAAAAATGCAGCATTCCTCCGGAATATGGTGGGAAACTCGTACACGCCCAAGCGTGTACTCCACCGCTCTTGGTAAGAAGCCGATTCAATCCGCGTTTCCTTAGGATGGCATGGCCCTTCTTTCCTTTCACCTTCGACCTTTTACCTTTCACCTCCGTTGGTACCGGAAACCGGTGCGCCTCCTATCGTCGGCACACCCTACCCGGCAGCTCGGCGTCAGTGCGCGCCTTTCAGCGCCTTCGCCTGCATCGCGTCGTATTGATCCTGGAAGAAGAACCGCTCCTCGCCGAAGGCGGGGCGCAGGCCGTCGAGCCAGGTGGCCTTCTCGTCGTACTTCGCAAAGAACGGGCGCTGCACCCAGTCGGGGTCGCGGCCCTGAATGAAGCGCAGGACGAACACCTTCTCGCCATTGACCTCGCTCACCCCCTGCACCTCCACCTTGCCGGGGCCGGCGCTCATCGACGGGCCGCGGGCGGTGCGGGCGATGCCGGAGACCTGGCGCATGGCGTCGCGGTAGATGTTCCAGGCGCGCGCCAGCGGTACTTCGAAGTAGCGCTTGGCGCCGGTGTCGCGCTCGACGAACTGGTAGTAGGGGACCACTCCCAACCGCACCTGTTCGCGCCACATCTGCGCCCACACGGCGGCCGAATCGTTGATGTGGGCGAGTAGCGGGCCCTGGCTGCGGATGGTCACACCGGCGTCGCGCAGACGGCGGATCGCCTCGCGGGTCATCCGCGGCTCCAGCTCGCGCCAGTGGTTGAAGTGCGCCATCAGCGCGACGTGGCGGCCGGCCTCGGCGAAGCGCTCGAAGATCCGCAGCAGTTCGTCGGCGTCGGGGTCGGTGACGAAGCGCTGCGGCCAGAAGGTGAGCGCCTTGGTGCCGATGCGCAGGTCGCGGACATGCTCGTATTCCGGTTCGAGCAGCGGCAGCAGGTAGTCGGCCAAATGGGCGCTCTTCATCACCATCGGGTCGCCGCCGGTGAACAGCACGTCACTGATCTCGCGGTGGGCGAGCAGGTAGGCGTGCAGCTCCTCGCGGTCGGTGGAGGAGAAGCGCAGCTCCTTGTCGCCGATGAACTGCGCCCAGCGGAAGCAGAACGAGCAGTAGGCGTGGCAGGTCTGGCCCTGGGCGGGGAAGAAGAGCAGGGTCTCGCGGTATTTGTGCTGCATCCCCTCCAGCACCCGGCCGTCGAGGCGCGGCACGTTCATCAGCTGCTGCCCGGCAGGGTGGGGGTTGAGGCCGCGGCGAATCTCGCTGGCCAGTGCCTTGATCTCCACCTCCGGGACGTCGCGGCGCAGCAGGTCGGCCATGCGCTCGAAGTCCTGCTCACCGAGCATCCCGGGCTGCGGGAAGGTGAGTTGGAACATCGGGTCGTCAGGGACGTTGTCCCAGTCGATCAGCTCGTCGAGGACGAACTGGTTGACCCGGAACGGCAACACCTTCGCCACCGCGCGGATGGCGAACCGGTGCGCCTCGCCCAACCCGGCGAGCTGGGGGATCTGGGCCAGTTGGCGCTCGGTGTAGACCTTCAATTTTGCGTTCGCGTGGGGCACGGTAAAGCCGCCCGACGCAAACTGCGCGTATTCAACGGTCATACGCTCTCCTTTCCGGTTGTTCGCCGTAAGGCCCGTATGCAGCCCGACCGGGGCTGGCGCGGTGACCAATTTGCTTTTTGGATTATCGGCGTGCCCGCACACGGCGGGTCATGAACGACCGCCCGGTGGCCGGGTGTTCCGGGCCGGGGGCGGATGAAGTGCGGCGGGGCCGCAATGGATCGGCGTCCGGATGGACGCTGGCGCCTCCTGGCGAACGCCTCCGGGACCACCCGGAGACGAGAAGGGGCCGATCCCGGCCCCTGGAAGAGGGGGTAGTTTACTCGACTGGCGGCGGATGGAACAAACTCGCCCGGACGGAAAGAGGACCGCTCCAATCACTCCATAAATCGAAAACTGATTTTCAGATCGTTCATCGCAGTCCGATATCCCATCAAGCCATCGTATTGGAGACGACCGACCACGATACCGGGGTGGATACCCAGTTCCTTGGCAAATGCGGTTAGCGCCGGACGGGTTTGAATGGAAGGCAGGCGCTTAGCCTGTTCCGGAGGGATCAGAAAATCCCGTGCCCACGCGTTGGCCTGCCGCTCTTCGTCCGAGTCGATCCCGCTGGCCGAGAGGTCGTCCAAGTAGACCGATCGCTTCTCCTTTCCGTGGAGCAGGATGTGGGCCGCCTCATGGAAAAAGGTGAACCAGAAACGGTCATTGGTCTTGCCGTAAAGGGAGAGCTGAATCAACGGACGATGCGGATTCAACCAACGGGCGACGCCGCTGACGTGGGCCCGCGGTATGGCGGGAACCAATACGAAGGCGACACCCGAGGCGAAGCAAAGCGCCCGCAGCCGGGGTTCGAAGTGTTCCGGTCGCTGCACGGTAAGCGTTCGGATCTCCGTCAGCGCATCGACGAATCGGCTTCGGTCGAACTTCGGACCGTCGCTCCGCTCCGCCCGCGCCTCACCCATCCGCAGCCACGCGGTAATCGCCCCGACATCGCTCTGCTCCTCACGGGTTCGGCGAAAGGCCACCTCCATTCCCGCGTAGCGCGCCTCCCACGCTTCGGGAGAGGCTACCCCGAAGAAACCGAGCAGCTCTTCCACCAAGGCAGGCTTCGCCTTGGCGTCGTAGCGCCGCTTGGCGATCGTCCCGGCCTTCATCAGCTCCTTCACCGGTAGCCGGTCGAGCCAATCCACCCACCCCGCGTAGCGTTGAGCCGCCTCCAGCCGAGCGAGGTGCTCGCGATACTTCGCCTCGCGATTGAGCCAAAAGCCGGCGGTGGAACCCAATACCCCCTCAAGCCGCAAGGCGGCGTCTTCGGTGATCGCCGCCTTGCCCTTGATCAGCTGATTGACGTGCTTGGGACTGAAACCGAGCCGATCGGCCAACTCGGCCTGGGACCATTCACGCTCTTCGAGCAGGTCGAGGATGGTATCGCCCGGCGGGGAGACCCAATCGGGGCGAAAGGGTGACGCCTGATCAGTCATGGTAGTCTCCGATAAAGACGATACGGACCTTGGTCACACGCGACCAGTCGATGGAATCGTCGTCGCGGCAGGGACAAGGATTGTGGTCGGGCGTGAAGGTCAGGCGCGTGCCGCCTGCCAAGTCGAGCGCAAACTCCCCGGCCCGATCCCCTTTGAGGGGATGCGGCCTCCCGGCCACCAGCTCGGTGACCCGCCCCGCCGCATCCAGTTCCGCCAGACGGGTACGCAGCTTACGTGCGCAAGCCGCCCCGAATCGCTTTTCGGCGGCAGCCTGCCTCTCGCACAGCGCGCGGAGTTTGTCGTCCCTGAAGTCGATGTCCATCAGTGGCAGCGAGTATATGAATCTTTACCGAAAGGGTAAAGGCGTTGTTGAGGAAGAAGCAATTCCAGCTGCATCGGTGGAGACGGCTTACTCGAAACGCTCGTCCCGTTGACGGGATCGCACGCGTTCGCTCTCCCGTTCTCTTTCCGCCCACTCGCTCAATATCCTATCCTGCTCATGAGCCCATCGAACCACCTCGGGATCGTGATGGGAGAGAAGCTGTTGTGGCAGTTTTCTGCGCCGTTGCAAAATATCCGCAAGAGAGCCCCACCAAATTCTCGGATGAAAATCCAGGCGCAATGCCTTCAGGAAACACCCTTTGTCCGGCGCGCGCTCAACCAGATTCAGAATATTCTCGATCCAGATCGATTTTTCATCGCTATCCACAAACGACGACAGCTCCGCGACACGCGGATAGCGCACGAAGGGATCGAGATCCGCCCAGGCCGCCAGTTGATCGACCGTCAATACCTGGAACATCGATTTCCGTCCTCTGGAAACCAAGAACCCCGCCCGACGCTCCTCCTCAGTCAATCCATCCCCGAGCAACACGTCGAGAGACACCATCGGCTGAACCCGCAACAATGCGGCGACCACCTCGGTGTGCCGAGAACCAAACAGACGATATCGCCCTTCCGATGAGATCAGGCGCTCCCAAAACCTTCGAGCATCCCCCATCGCCGCATCACCCTCGAAACACGGTGAGATAACCTGTGCCACATGAAAGTCGTCCAGATCGCTCAGCTCACCGAACGAGGCTTCGCACAACAACTCCCGTCCGCACCGAACGATCTCGATCGGAACCTCTCCATCCTGCTTCTTCTCGGAATGGAGCCGCATCCAAATCATTTCCAGAGCAACCCGATATCCGGAAGGCATTCTGGAGAGACCATAAGCCAAACGGAAAAAGAGCTTCGGAGGAATGGACTGAACCACTCCACCGTAGGTAAGAGCCCCGTACGCCTCGGCAGAAACGGAAGACATCGCCAATAGCCTCAACAGACGGCACGCGCCAGATTCGCCGATCGGCACGCTCTTTTGCAGCGACGGGAACAGCGGCTGGAGGGTGGGGTCATCCACCGCCGTATCGAGCAACCTGTCCGCAAGTATCCGATCACGCTCGTATACTTCCGCCAGATATCCTCCCGTCACCACCGTGTTTCGGCATTCCGAAGGCACATCTCTCAGCAGCCTGACCATGCTCCGCCACAGTGATTCGATATCTGCAATCTCACCGCCCAAACCTCGCCCAAACGAGTACCCCAACCCGGGTTCACACGACAATACCTCGGGCAATACCGTATCCAACACCTCTTCCGAATTCGCCGCCGACGCCCCCAACTCCCTCGCGACCCGCTCGACCCGTTCGTAAGGGGCCATTACGTCATCCTCGCTCTCCACCACCTCGCCATCAGCGATATCCAAATCTCCCCAACGGGTCGGTAATACATAGGCACGAATTTGATCTATCAGCCCCTCGGGTGCGAGCTTCCGTTCCAGTTTCTGGAGGCGCTGAAATGCATCCGGTGACATCCTTTCCTTGTCGAAACGCAGCGCTTTACGTACCGCTCGCCAACCGTCCGGCCATTTTCCACCGCCCCCCAAACACTCCATCAACCGCTCCAGCGGAGCAAAGCCGTCGGTAGCCATCCACACTTCCCCGAATGCGCGAGCCACAACCGCTCGTGTCGGGTGCTGCAGCGCCCCCCCTTCTTTCAGCAATTCGGAAACGAAATCGATAGCCGCTCGGTACCACCCCTCGATGTCTGATCGCGTGCGCGGTTGCCAACCGAAATCCCGTGTCCGCGCACCGAAAGCGAACTCGTGCCACGAATCGAAATGGTCCCCTTTCAATAGATTCGCCAAGGCTTCAAAGCCAAGCCGCCGAATGGCCTCCTCCCCGCTGGCGATCCATTTCCTTATCGATTCGATGCGCATCCCGATCGGCGCGTGGGTCCCGGAAAGATAGAGATGAAACAACCCCACCAGGTGACTACGGGGTGAGTCCACGTTGTTGTTGGGTTTCTCGTCCGCAGCCATGCGGGAAAGAAGAGACGTCGCACGATGGAAGAGAGGTTCATCGTACGCGAAGGAGCGAAGTAGACGTGCCCATGTCGTTGTACGGAAATCGAAAGCACAAATGAGCGTTCTCGCATCAGGTCCATTCGCGGTGCGTTCCATCGCCTGCAACACCAGGTCAGGGACTGCCGGCGCGAGATTCTCCACCATCGCCAAACCCAACTCGTTGAGATTGCTTACATCGCCGAACAGACCGTCCTCGGCCAGCCAGCGCGCGGCAATCTTCCGAGCGGACTCACTGTCGTGGAGATAGCCGAGACGACGCGAAAAGGAACGGCGTAGGCGTTCACCAGCTTGGTGAGTGAATAGATTCGCCACCCGCTCCGGAGGAAGTCGCTCCAACGCCGCGCGCGCCAGGCGATTTGCGAGGGCGTGGGGCAGCACCGCCCGCCACTTGCTACGGGCCTGAATCAGCTCTCGCTGGCGCAGTTCCACGACCGATCCATAGAGCTGATCAACATCCAACCCCGCCAGTACAGCGAGCTGCGGAAGTTCCGCGCCTTCGCCATCTAGGGTCTCGCCGTCGAACGAGTAGACCAGCGCCAAGATCTCGGCGGCTCGCTGCAATTGAGCGTCGGGGGCGTTGCGTTGCTGGAAGAGGCGGGTGAGCAGGTCACGGTCCGAGAAATCGGTCACGCTGTCGCCACGCGCCACCGTAGAGGCAAGGGCCAGCGCGATACGGGCATTCCCGCCGGAGAACTCCGCGATCCGACGACGGTCCACCGGGCCGATGTGAGGGGTATGGCTTTCCAGTATCCGTTCGATTACCTCGGACGATGAACTATCGAGACGAAACACCTCCGTCTGCTCCGGAGCATCGTCCGCCACATCGTATTCCACGGTGATCAGGCTTACGCGGCTCCCCGGTACTGCACACGCCTTGGCCAATGCGGTGTGAGTCTCCGGAGGGCAGTTGTCCACCACCAAGACGGCGCGCCGGCCGTCGACAATCAAGCGGGGAATGAGGTGGCGGGGCGACGGGTTCGGGTCGTCGGCGAGATCGGTGTATACCGCTAACGCCGGCCCCAGCGATTCTTCTCCCACTCGTTCATCGAATAGAGCCTGGACGAATCGGGTCTTTCCTGTGCCGGAGAGTCCGATCAGGCGTACTACGCCGCGTTCGGCGGCGAGCGTCTCCCGAATACGCCGCAATCCCTCCGTTACCGGAACGGCACCCGCCGAAGGGTTCCAGCCATCCACCACCCGTCCGTGTTCATCGATGAGATACTCGGCGTCGGCCGGCTCGGCCGCCGCTGCCCAACTGTCGTAAGGGCGCCAACCGTGGATCGGGTCACCCACTCGCTCCCGTACCCAGGCCACGATCCCGGGATGTTCGCGAACCCATGAGGCGAGGCGGGTTCGGTCATAGAAATCGATGGTTAGAAAAGTCGGCTGATCAAGGGTAGTGACGGCGTCACGCATCGCGTCACGGCGTCTGCGTAGCGCGTCGTCGGTGGTCGAGCCTGTGGCGCTGACGATGACGTAGGCACCTTCGCAAGCGGCCAGCTCGCCGATAGCCGGCCGTACCGTACCACCGGGGCACATCTCCTTGGAGATCGCCGACGGCGGCATGTCCGGGACCTTGATCTGGAACCCGGTAAACGGGCGGGGGATGTAACCGAAGATCGTTTGCGTGTCGGGCAACGCTACCCGCACATCGATACCGCCGTCGGCCGCATCCTGGTGACCACCCGCGGTTACCGCCGCGGAGGAATAGCCACGCAATCGCAACTCCGCTTCACAGAGACGCGCCACCAAGATTCGGAGATCGGCGTCGGTCAGCTTCTGAATGTGCTCTCCGTCGATCTCAAACATGGGACACCGGTCCGTTAGAGGTGGCGACGCGAGGGTTACTCGACGGTCACCGACTTGGCGAGGTTGCGTGGCTGGTCGACGTCGGTGCCCTTGAGCACCGCGACGTGGTAGGCGAGGAGTTGCAGCGGCAGGGTGAAGAGGATCGGGGCGACGTGGTCGCCGGCCGCCGGCACCACGCTGACGTGGACCCGCTCGGAGCCCTTCATGCCGCTGGCGTGGTCGGCGAAGACGTAGAGCTCGCCGCCGCGGGCGCGCACCTCTTCGAGGTTGGACTTTAGTTTCTCCAGCAGGGCGTCGTTGGGGGCCACCGCGATCACCGGCATCTCTTCGTCCACCAGGGCCAGCGGGCCGTGCTTGAGCTCCCCGGCCGGGTAGGCCTCGGCGTGGATGTAGGAGATCTCCTTGAGCTTCAGCGCCCCCTCCATCGCCACCGGATACTGCACGCCGCGGCCGAGGAACAGCGCGTGCTGCTTGTCGGTGAAGCGCTCGGCGAGGGCGAGGATGGCGGGATCGAGGTTCAACGCCTCTTCCAGGTGGCGCGGCAGGGCGGTGAGCTGCTCGACGATCGCCGCCTCGCGTTCCGCGCTCAGACGATGGCGACGACCGACCGCCACCACCAGCAGCAGCAGGGCCACCAGCTGGGTGGTGAACGCCTTGGTCGAGGCGACGCCGATCTCGGGGCCGGCGCGGGTCATCAGGGCGAGGTCGGTCTCCCGCACGAGCGAGCTCTCCGGGACGTTGCACAGCGCCAGCGACGGCCCATAGCCCCACCCCTTGGCGGCGCGCAGGGCGGCCAGGGTGTCGGCGGTCTCGCCGGACTGGGAGATGGCGACGATCAGCGCCTCCGGGTCGGGAACGGGGTGGCGGTAGCGGAACTCGCTGGCGACCTCAACCCGGCAGGGGACGCCGGCCAGCCCCTCGAACCAGTTGCGCGCCACCAGGCCGGCGTGGAAGCTGGTGCCGCAGGCGATGATCTGCACCCGCTTGACCCGGTCGAACAGTTCGCCGGCGGCCGGGCCGAAGGCCGCCTCCAGCACCCGTCCGCCACCGATCCGCCCCTCCAGGGTCTCGGCAACGGCCTGCGGCTGTTCGTAGATCTCCTTCAGCATGTAGTGGCGGAATTCGCCGCGCTCCACCGCGTCGGCGGTCAGCTCGCTCTCCCTCACCGGACGCTCCACCTGGCGGCCCTCCGCGTCGAAGACCGTCACCACCTCGCGGCGAACGTCGGCCACGTCCCCCTCCTCCAGGAAGAGGAAGCGGCGGGTCACCGGCAGCAGGGCGGAGACGTCGGAGGCGATGAAGTGCTCGCCGATACCGACACCGATCACCAGCGGGCTGCCGCGGCGGGCGACGATCATCCGCTGCGGCTCGTCGCTGGCCAGCACGCCGAGGGCGTAGGCGCCCTCCAGGCGGGCCAGGGCGCCGCGCACGGCGCCGAGCAGGTCGCCGTCGTCGGCGCGGTGGCGGTGGATCTCGTGGGCAATCACCTCGGTGTCGGTCTCCGAGGTGAACTCGTAGCCGGCGGCCAGCTGTTCACGACGCAGCGCCTCGTGGTTCTCGATGATGCCGTTGTGGACCACCGCGATCGAGCCGCGGCAGAGGTGAGGGTGGGCGTTGGCGGTGGAGGGGACGCCGTGGGTCGCCCAGCGGGTGTGGGCGATGCCGGTGCTGCCGCCGCCGCCGTCGGTGCGGTGCAGTTCGGCCAGCTCCTGCACCTTGCCCCGGGTGCGCAGGCGGTGAAACTTGCCATCGGCGCCGATCAGCGCCATCCCGGCGGAGTCGTAGCCGCGATACTCCAGGCGCCGCAGCCCCTCCAACAAGATCGGCGCCACGTCACGCTGCGCCACTGCTCCGACAATTCCACACATGGTTCTGTTTTGGCTCTCTGGAAGAAAACGCGGAGACCGCAGAGACGCGGAGTTCGCGGAGAAGAACGGATCACCCCTTCGGAAATGCCCCACTCCCGCGGGAAGCGTGGCGAGCGCCTATTATCGCAAACTCCGCGTTCTTTGCGTCTCTGCGTTCTCTGCGTCTACTTCGGACCTTTGACCGGGCGCTTCCAGCCAGGGAAGGTGGTCTGCTTGGCCCGGCTGAGGGTCAGCTCGCCGGCGGGGGCGTCACGGGTGATGGTGGAGCCGGCACCGATGGTGGCGTCGTCACCGACGCTCACCGGGGCCACCAGCTGAGTGGCGGAACCGACGAAGGCGCGGTCGCCGATCACCGTGCGGTGCTTGTTGGCGCCGTCGTAGTTGCAGGTGATGGTGCCGGCACCGATGTTCACCTCACAGCCCACGTCGGTGTCACCGATATAGCTCAGGTGATTGACCTTGGAGCCGGCACCGATGCGGCTCTTCTTCACCTCGACGAAGTTGCCGACGTGGACCCCGTCGGCCAACTCGGCCCCCGGGCGCAGGCGGGCGAAGGGACCGATGAAACCGCCACTGCCGGTGGTCGCCTCCTCGATCACGCAGTGGGCGCGCACCTCCACGCCGGGACCGATGCGACTGTCGCGAATCACGCAGTTGGGGCCGATGCTCACCCCGTCGCCCAGCTCCACCCGCCCTTCGAAGACGCAGTTGACGTCGATGGTCACGTCGCGACCACAGACCAGTTCGCCGCGCAGGTCGAAGCGGGCGGGGTCGATCAGGGTGACCCCGTCGACCATCAGCCGCTCGGCGGCGCGGCGCTGGTAGTGACGTTCCAGGGCGGCGAGCTGGATCCGGTCGTTGACCCCCTCCGCCTCCATCGGATCGTGGCTCTTCACCCCGCACACCACTACCCCGTCGGCCGCCGCCAGGGCGACGACGTCGGTGAGGTAGTACTCCCTCTGGGCGTTGTCGTTGCCGACCCGGCCGAGCCAGTCGCGCAGCCGCCCGGCGGGGGCGGTGACGATGCCGGTGTTGACCTCGCCGATCGCCTGCTCGCGGTGACTGGCGTCCTTCTGTTCGACGATGCGCACCACCTGGTCGGCGTCGTCGCGGACGATCCGGCCGTAGCCGTAGGGGTCCGCCGGCTCCATGGTGAGCACCCCGACCCCCTCCTCGCCGGAGAAGTGGAGCAGCCGGCCGAGGGTCTCGGCGGTGATCAGCGGCACGTCGCCGTAGAGCACCAGCACGCGGTGGTCGTCGGGGATCGCCGGCAGCGCCCGGGCGACCGCATGGCCGGTGCCGAGCCGTTCGGCCTGCTCGATCCAGTTCACCGAACGCTCGGCGAGGCACTCCCGCACCCGCTCACCGCCATGGCCATAGACCACGTGGACCGCTTCGGCACCCAGGGCGTGGGCGGTATCGATGGCGTGGGCGAGCAGCGGGCGTCCCGCAAGGGGGTGAAGGACCTTGGGCAGGTCGGACTTCATGCGGGTACCCTGCCCCGCGGCGAGGATGACGATGCTGAGTTTCATGGACTACCGCCTGACGGGAGCACGATCGGCTTCGGGGAAATCCGCAAGCTTACGGGAATTGGCGGTGGCAGAGAAGACGACGGAGGCGAGGTTAGTGGAGTGAGCCGCCACCGGGGTTCTGTTCGCGGGCCGCATGGGCCTGGGTGATCTCCACGGGGGTGGCGTCGCGCACCGTCTCCACGTTGACGTGGAAGGTGACACTCTTGCCGGCGAAGGGGTGGTTGCCGTCGACGGTGAGGAAGCCGCCTTCGATCTTGGTGACGTAGAAAGTCTTGACCTCGCCGCTCTCGCCCTCCATCTGCACCTCGGCGCCGACCCGGCGAAACTCCGGCGGGACGTTGTCGATGGCGTCGGTGAAGGTGAGGTTGGGATCGTGGGGGCCGAAGCCGTCCTTGATCAGCACCGAGACGGTGTCGCCAGGGGTCTTGCCCTCCAACGCCCGCTCGATCTCCGGGAAGATCCCGGAGTTGTGTCCGTGGATGTAGTGGATCGGGAGGCTGGCGGCCTCGACCACCTCGTCCCGCCCGTCGACGATGGTGTAGGTCACCTCGACGAATTTGCCTCGCGTGACGCGGTTGTCGGACACGTTCGCCTCCCTCTCCGGTTTCGCTTAGTGGGTGCGCCGCTTGCGCAGGTTTTCCAACGCGCGCAGCTGGGCCACCGCCTCGGCGAGCTGGGCCTGGGCCTCGGCGTATTCGCGCTCCGAGGTCTTGTCGGCCATCAGCTTCTCGGCCTGCTCCTTGGCGGCGAGCGCGGCGGCCTCGTCGAGATCGTCGGCGCGCACGGCGGTGTCGGCGAGCACGGTCACCACGTGGGGCTGCACCTCCAGCATGCCGCCGGAGATGTAGAAGTGCTGCTCCTTGCCGCCGGCCTGCACCCGCACCTCGCCCGGCTTGAGGCCGGTGAGCAGCGGCGCGTGACGGGGCGAGATACCCACCTCACCCTCCGCGGCGGGCGCAAACACCATTTCGGCGGTACCGGAGTAGATCTCCTTCTCCGCGGATACGACGTTCACATGGATCGTCATGGACATGTTCTTGCTCCCATGAAGGCGCCAAGCTCCAGGCTCCAGGCTCCAGGTGGTTTCGATCGCCTGATGCCTGGAGCCTGTAGCCCGGAGCTTTCTATTAGAGGGTCTTGGCCTTCTCGACCGCCTCTTCGATGCCGCCGACCATGTAGAACGCCTGCTCGGGCAGGTGATCGTACTCGCCGGCCACGATCGCCTTGAAGCCCGAAATGGTGTCCTTCAGGGAGACGTACTTGCCGGGGGCGCCGGTGAACACCTCCGCCACGAAGAAGGGCTGGGAGAGGAAGCGCTGCAGCTTACGGGCGCGGGCCACGGTCAGCTTGTCCTCCTCGGACAGTTCGTCCATACCGAGGATGGCGATGATGTCCTTCAGCTCCTTGTAGCGCTGCAGGGTACCCTGCACCGAGCGGGCGGTGTCGTAGTGGTCGGAGCCGATGACCAGCGGATCGAGGATTCGCGAGGTGGAATCGAGCGGGTCCACCGCCGGGTAGATACCCAGCTCGGCCACCTGACGGGAGAGCACCAGGGTGGCGTCCAGGTGGGCGAAGGTGGTGGCGGGGGACGGGTCGGTGAGGTCGTCCGCCGGCACGTAGACCGCCTGGAAGGAGGTGATGGAACCGGTCTTGGTGGAGGTGATGCGCTCCTGCAGCACACCCATCTCCTCGGCCAGGGTCGGCTGGTAACCCACCGCGGAGGGCATGCGCCCGAGCAGCGCCGAGACCTCGGTACCCGCCAGGGTGTAGCGGTAGATGTTGTCGACGAAGAGCAGCACGTCGCGGCCCTCGTCGCGGAAGTACTCGGCCATGGTCAGGCCGGTCAGGGCGACGCGCAGACGGTTGCCCGGGGGCTCGTTCATCTGGCCGTAGACCAGCGCCACCTTGTCGAGCACGCCGCCTTCCTGCATCTCGTGGTAGAAGTCGTTGCCCTCGCGGGTACGCTCGCCGACGCCGGCAAACACCGAGAAGCCGGAGTGCTCCACCGCGATGTTGCGGATCAGCTCCATCAGGGTGACGGTCTTGCCCACGCCGGCACCGCCGAACAGGCCGACCTTGCCGCCCTTGGAGATCGGCATGATCAGGTCGATGACCTTGATGCCGGTCTCCAGGATCTCGGTGGCGGAGGCCTGCTCGTCGAAGGCCGGCGGATGGCGGTGGATCGGCAGGGTGGTTTCGGCGCCGATCGGGCCGGCCTCGTCCACCGGATTGCCGAGCACGTCCATGATCCGGCCGAGGGTCTTCTGACCCACCGGCACGTTGATCGGGGCGCCGGTGTTGCTGACCTTGAGGCCGCGCTTGACGCCGTCGGTGGTGCCCATGGCGATGGTACGGACGATACCGTCGCCGAGCTGCTGCTGGACTTCGAGGGTCAGGCCGCTCTCATCGAGAGTGAGGGCGTGGTAGACCTTGGGCACGGCGTTGCGGGGGAACTCGACGTCCACCACCGCGCCGATGATTTCAACGATCTGTCCGGAACTCATGATTGATTCCTCGCGATATTTAGATTCTGTGAGCCAAGCCGTCTATCAGACGGCGGCGGCACCGCCGACGATCTCGGAGATCTCCTGGGTAATGGCCGCCTGGCGCGCCTTGTTGTAGGCGAGCTGCAGCTCATTGATCAGGCTTCCGGCGTTGTCGGTGGCGGCCTTCATGGCCACCATGCGCGCCGCCTGCTCGGAGGCGATGTTCTCCACCACGCCCTGGTAGACCTCGGCCTCGACGTAGCGCACCAGCAGGTCGGTGAGGACCTCTTTCGCTTCCGGCTCGTAGAGGTAGTCCCAGTGGTGCTCCAGCTTCTTGTCGTCGTCGGGGACGACCGGCAACAGCTGCACCGATACGGGCGACTGGGTCATGGTGTTGACGAAACGGTTGTGGACGAGTTTGATCTCGTCGATGGTCCCTTCGTCGTAGGCGTCGAGCATCACCTTCACGCTGCCGATCAGGTCGTTCACCGAAGGGGCGTCACCCAGGTGCTCCGCGGCGGCGACGATGTTCACGCCGACGCTGCGGAAGAAGCCGGACCCCTTGCGTCCGATGACGCAGAGGTCCACCTCCACACCCTGCTCCTTGAGCGCACTCATCTCCTTCAACGCGGTCCGATAAAGGTTCACGTTGAGGCCGCCACACAGACCGCGGTCGGTGGTGACGATGATGAAGCCGACCCGCTTCACCTCCGCGCGCGGCACCAGATAGGGGTGCCGGTACTCGGGATGGGCGTGGGCGAGGTGACCGATCACCTGGGCGATCTTCTCGGCGTAGGGCCGGGAAGAGGCCATGCGGTCCTGGGCGCGGCGCATCTTCGACGCCGCGACCATTTCCATCGCCTTGGTGATCTTCTTGGTGTTCTGGATGCTCTTGATCTTGGTACGGATTTCTTTGGCGCCGGCCATGGGTCTCTCCCGTCCTTACCAGACGTGGTTAGCCTTGAAGTCCTCAAGAGCGGAGCGCAGACCCTGTTCGATCTCGTCGCTGTACTCGGGGGTCTCGTTGATCTTGTCGAGCAGCGCCGACTGGCTGGCCTTCATGTAGGCCTGCAGCGCGTTCTCGAAATCGACCACCTTGGTCACTTCGACGTCGTCCAGGAAGCCCTCGTTGACCGCGAACAGCGAAACCGCCATCTCGGCCACGCTCATCGGCGAGTACTGGGCCTGCTTCATCAGCTCGGTGACGCGCTGACCGCGCTCCAGCTGCTGGCGGGTCGTCTCGTCCAGGTCGGAGGCGAACTGGGCGAAGGCCGCCAGCTCGCGGTACTGGGCGAGCGCCAGACGGATACCGCCGCCGAGCTTCTTGACGATCTTGGTCTGTGCCGCACCACCCACGCGGGAGACCGACAGACCGGCGTTGATCGCCGGACGGATGCCCGCGTTGAACAGATCGGACTCGAGGAAGATCTGGCCGTCGGTGATGGAGATGACGTTGGTGGGCACGAAGGCCGACACGTCGCCCGCCTGGGTCTCGATGATCGGCAGCGCGGTGAGCGAGCCGGTCTTGCCCTTGACGGCGCCGTTGGTCAGCTTCTCCACCTCGGCGGCGTTGATTCGGGCTGCGCGCTCGAGCAGACGGGAGTGCAGGTAGAAGACGTCACCGGGGTACGCCTCGCGGCCCGGCGGACGACGCAGCAGCAGGGAGACCTGGCGGTAGGCCCAGGCCTGCTTGGTGAGGTCGTCGTAGACGATCAGCGCGTCCTCGCCCTTGTCGCGGAAATACTCACCCATGGAGCAACCGGCGTAGGGGGCGATGTACTGCATGGCGGCAGAGTCGGCGGCGGGGGCGGCGACGATGATGGTGTGATCCATCGCGCCGTGCTCCTCGAGCTTGCGCACCACGCCGGCGATCGAGGAGGCCTTCTGGCCCACCGCCACGTAGATGCACTTAACGCCGGTGTCCTTCTGGTTGATGATCGCGTCGATCGCCACCGCGGTCTTGCCGGTCTGGCGGTCGCCGATGATCAGCTCGCGCTGGCCGCGGCCGATCGGCACCATCGAGTCGATCGACTTGAGGCCGGTCTGCACCGGCTGGTCGACCGACTTACGGGAGATGACGCCGGGGGCGACCTTCTCGATCGGCGAGGTACCTTCGGCGTTGATCGGGCCCTTGCCGTCGATCGGGTTGCCGAGGGAGTCGACCACGCGGCCGAGCAGCGCCTCGCCGACCGGCACCTCGAGGATGCGGCCGGTGCACTTGCACTTGTCGCCCTCGGAGATGTGCTTGTAGTCGCCCAGGACGACGGCGCCGACGGAGTCACGCTCCAGGTTGAGCGCCATGCCGTAGGTGTCGCCGGGCATCTCGATCATCTCGCCGGCCATTACGTCGGACAGACCGTGGATGCGCACGATACCGTCGGTGACGTTGACCACGGTACCTTCGGTGCGAGCTTCGGCGGTGGTCTCAAAACCTTCGATCCGCTTTTTGATCAGCTCGCTGATTTCGGTAGGATTCAGTTGCATTGCAGGAATTCCCCATTAATGGCGCAGAGCGCTCGTCAGTTTCCCGAGCTTGGCCTTGACGGAACCGTCGATCACCAGGTCACCGGCGCGGATCACCGCACCGCCGATCAGCGACTCGTCGATCTCGCAGCTGAGCGAGATCTCGCGGCCCAGGCGGGCCTTCAACGAGTCGGCGATCTTCGCCTGCTGGGCGGCGTCGAGGGCCTGGGCGGAGACGGCGATCGCCTCCACCTTGGCCTCGGCCTCCGCCATCATTTCGGCGTAGATCCCGGCAATTTCGGGCAGGACGATCAGGCGGCCATTCTCCGCCAGCAGCGTGATGAAGTTCTGCACCCCCTGGTCGAACGCCTCACCGCCGACGGCGATGAAGAGCTCGGCGACCTGTTGGTCGGTGACCTTGGGGTCGTCCAGCATCGGCCGGACCTGTCCATCCGCCGCGATCGCCGCGGCCAGTTCGAGGGCGTCTGCCCATCCCTTCATGCTGCCCTTTTCCTGCGCAAACTCGAAAGCGGCGCGGGCGTAAGGGCGAGCGACGGTAGTTGTTTCAGCCATTGCTCAGCGCCCCTAGATCTGGGCGACCAGTTCGTCGAGCAGATCGGCGTGGGCCTTGGCGTCGATCTCGCGACCGATCACCTTGCCGGCACCGGCGACCGCCAGCTTGACCACCTCGGAGCGCAGTGCCTCGCGCGCCCGGTTGGCCTCCTGGTCGATCTCTGCGCGGGCGGCCTCGAGAAGACGCTCGCCTTCGGCGCGCGCGTCCTCCTTGGCCCCGTCGACGATCTCGCTGTGGCGCTTCTGGGCCTGGGCGATGATCTCTGCGGCCTGCTGCTTGGCCTCCTTGAGCACCTCTTTGGCCTTCGCTTCGGCCATCTGCTGCTCATGGACACCCCGCTCGGCAGCCGCCAAGCCGTCGGCGATGCGCTTCTTGCGGTCTTCCAGCATCGTGGTCATCGGGTCCCAGAGGAACTTCCAGATGAACCAGACGAGGACGCCGAAGGTGAGCATCTGCCCGATGAGGGTTGCGGTTACGTTCACGTTCGCACTCCTAATTCGTTGTTTCGGGCCGGTAAACCATGTAGGTCGGGGCTAACCGACCGGAGCGGTTTAGCCGTGGAGGGCGCCGACGAAGGGGTTGGCGAAAACGAACCACATGGCCATACCGAGCACGATCATCGGGAAGGCCTCCATCAGGCCGCCGGTGAACAGCATCTGACCCATCAACATGGGGCGCATCTCGGGCTGGCGGGCGATACCCTCGATGTACTTGGAGCAGATCAGGCCCCAGCCGAGGGCGGAGCCCAGACCGGCCGCAGCCAGGATGATGCCGACGCCGACGGCGGTATAAGCGTAAACAGTCGCGAGAATGGAAGCGTCCATTGGTCTCTCCTCAAGTTTTGGTTAAATGTTGAATGGTTGATAAAGGGAAATCGGGTTCAGTGATCGTCCGCGCCCTGGGAGGCCATGCTCAGATAGACGATGGTCAGCAGCATGAAGATGAAGGCCTGCAGGGTGATGACCAGGATGTGGAAGATCGCCCAGCCGCCGCCGAGCGGCCACTGCACCCACCAGGGCAGCAGCGCGATCAGCATGAAGATCAGCTCGCCGGCAAACATGTTGCCAAAGAGACGAAGGCCGAGAGAGACGGGCTTGGCGACCTCTTCGATGGTGGTCATCAGCACGTTGATCGGCATCAGGATGATCTTGGCGATCGGGTTGCTGGCGGCGAAGGGGTGGAAGAGGAACATCTTCACGTAGCCCACCGGACCCTTGGAACGCAGGTTATAGAAGATGATCAGGCCGAAGACGCTGAGCGCCATGGCGAAGGTGGTCCCCAGGTCGGTGGTCGGCACCACCTTGAGGTAGATGTGGTGGGGATCGATGCCGAGGACGTGTTCACCGAACATCGACGCCACCTTGGGCAGCAGGTCGACCGGCAGCAGGTCCAGGGCATTCATCAGGAACACCCACATGAAGATGGTCAGGCCGAGCGGACCGACCAGGCGGTCGTAGCCATGGAAGATCGATTTGACCTGGGATTCGACGAACTCCAGCACCACCTCGAGGATGTTCTGGATGCCACTGGGCTTGTCGGGATCGAGATTGCGGCCGACCAAATAGGCGGTAACCATCAGCAGCAGGGCGATGAGGCCGCCGAACAACAGCGTATCGATATTCCACGTCCAGAACCCCTCGCCAACGTGCCAGTTGGTCAGGTGGTGCTGGATGTAGGTTACCGGGTTGTCCGTGGCCGGGGCGTGCATTTCGGCGTGCAGTTCGCTCACGGGATCACTCCAATTTCAAACTTAATGAGAATTCTGTTGTCCGATCTGCCGGTCGCCGAAAAAGTAGGCGATCTGGGGCACGGCAAATCCGACGATGATGGCGATGGCGTTGAGCCCGAGGGCCGCGATGCCGACCGCCACCAGCGCAGGCGTCGCCAGGAAACGCATGGCGGCGCCGAAATAGAGTTCGGCCATCTGACGGGTGGCGTCACGATTCTGTGACGCGCGGGCCAGTTGGCGGGCGCTGATCAGCGAGTTGAACAGCGCGATGGCACCACCGAACAGGGCGGCGACCCCAACCATGCCCCCATGGTTGATATAGAAACCAATTGCCGTCAGCAGCGCCAGCGCGACCTGGATGATCATCAGCCTGCGCAGCGAGCCTTGCAGGACCTTGACGGCGTGACTCATGGTCCGTCGTTCCCGGGGACCGGCCGTGCCGATCCGGTTTGCCGATGGCCGGAGCTCGATCGACGGGGCCTAAGGGGACATTCCACCCGCACCAACGCGGCGGAGGGGAAACCTCCACCGGTTTTTTCAGGTGCGAATTCAGTCAAAAAACGGCGGGCAGTATAATGATCCGCTAATAGATGGTCAACGCTTTAAGGGGTCCATAGGAAAATTTTTGTAAGTAGTTTCCGACAGTTCCCCTCGGGTATCGCGTCGGCCAAACGGTGACGATACGGATCGCCATGAGACCTAAGAGGGTAGCCGTTTATTTAATCCGTGCAAGGATTCCATTCAACTCGTCGCTCGAGTCGTAGCTGATCACCAGTTTTCCCTTGCCCTTGTTGCCCGACTGGATCGCCACCTTGGCCCCGAGGCGGGAGCCGAGCTCCTCTTGGATTCGGCGCACCTCGTCGGCGACCGGTCGCGGCGCCTTCGGCTCCGGCGGATTCTGCAAACGCTTCACCAACTGCTCGGTCTCGCGCACGGTGAGGCCGCGGTCGGCCACCTTGCGAGCGGTCGCCGCCTGCAGTTCCGGCTCCAGCGCAAGTAGTGCCCGGGCATGCCCCATCTCCAGCCGACGCGTCTCCAACAACCGCTTCACCTCGTCGGTAAGATCGATCAGCCGCAGCAGATTGGAGACCGCGGCACGGGAGCGCCCCACCGCGTCGGCGGCCAGCTGGTGGGTCATGTCGAACTCGTCGATCAGCCGCTGCAGCGCATAGGCCTCCTCCAACGGGTTGAGGTTCTCGCGCTGAATGTTCTCGATCAGCGCCATGGCGACGGCCGCCTCGTCCGGCACCTCGCGCACCACTGCCGGGATCTCGGTCAGCCCCGCCAACTGGCTGGCTCGCCAGCGCCGCTCGCCGGCGATGATCTCGTAACGGCCGGCGGTGATCGGCCGCACCACGATGGGCTGGACCACCCCTTGGGCGCGGATCGAGGCGGCGAGCTCCTCCAGGCTGTCCGGGTCCATCACCATCCGCGGCTGATACTTGCCGCGCTGGATCAATTCCACCGAGAGCTGGCGCAGGGTATCGCCTTCGGCCTGCACTCCGCCGGTCTCGCCGACCGCACTCCCGTCGGCGGCACCCCGGGCCGCCGCCCCTTTCGCCCCGAGCAGCGCGTCGAGCCCACGGCCCAGCCCCCGTTTCTTCACCGCCATCGTCAGTCGTCTCTCGGTTCCGGATGGGAAGAGGAAGAGATCAACGCAAAGGCGCAAGGGCGCAAAGCGCCATAGCGAAGGGCTTTCCCCCCTTTCTTTGCGCCTGTGCCCCTTTGCGTTGAAAACTTCATCGTCGAATCAAGCCGCCACCGCATCGGCGCGGCGCAGGATCTCGCCGGCTAGCGCCAAATAGGCCATGGCGCCGCGCGAGGCCTTGTCGTAGTGGAGCACCGGGGTACCGAAACTGGGCGCCTCGGCCAAACGCACGTTGCGCGGGATCACGGTGTTGTAGACCTGCTGGCCGAAGTGCTCCACCAACTGGGCGGAGACCTCGTCCGCCAGATTCACCCGGGGATCGAACATGGTGCGCAGGATCCCCTCCACCCGCAGCCCCGGATTGACCGAATCGCGAATCTGTTCGATGGTGTCCATTAGCGCGGAGAGCCCCTCCAGGGCGTAGTACTCGCACTGCATCGGAATGATCACCCCCTCGGCCGCCACCATCGCGTTGAGGGTCAACATATTCAAGGAGGGAGGACAGTCGACCACGATGAAATCGTAGTCCCCATGCACCTTCTCCAGCGCCCCGCGCAGCCGCTGTTCCTTGAGCATCGCCCCCATCAACTCCACCTCGGCGGCGGTCAGGTCGCCATTGGCCGGCAGCAGGTCGAAGGCACCGTCGAGCACCGGCTGGCGTGCATCCGTCACCGTCGCCTCACCCAGCAACACCTCGCAGCTGGAACGCTCCAAGGCGTGCTTGTCGACGCCGCATCCCATGGTGGCGTTGCCTTGGGGATCGAGATCCACCAGCAACACCCGCTGTCGGGTGGCGGCCAGGGAGGCGGCGAGATTGACCGCGGAGGTGGTCTTGCCCACCCCGCCTTTCTGGTTGGCGACGGCGAAAATCTTGGCCATGAATCGTCCTAGCGCCCCGCGGGGCGGAAACAGGGATGTCCGGGGCGGGAAGCGCCAACCGGGCCGCCATTCTGCCAAGGCCTACGGGAAAAGGCGAATGTTTCACGCTTGGGCGTGAAACATTCGCCTTTTCCCGTAGATGGAGGAGGGGACCGGCACAGTAGGCCGAAGCGGTAGATGACCGCCGCAACGACGGATGGACAAGGCTCGGACGACATCGGAGCACCATGAGCTGGAAGGTTCACGATCCAACTTCAATGGTGACGACAATCTCGTCATCGTGTTCATCGATCTGCACCACACGGTGACCGTTGATGCGGCACCAGGTCGGTATATCGATCTTGACCCCGGGATCGGTGGCGGTAACTTCCAGGATGTCACCTACCTGCATCGCCGCGACCTTGTCTTGGGTGCGGATCACCGGCAGGGGGCAAAGGATGCGACGCGCATCCAGGGTTTCACGGTTCATACGTACCACTCCACCGGAATCGTTGGCGGGTACGGCACCACGTCGATTCGGTGGTCCGTCCCATCAGGATGGTGGACGACCACCGTCACCGAATCGCTGCCCTTTCCCTTGCCGAAGCGAGCGGTGAGACGGGCGGCGAGCTCCAGGTCCTCGTCGGTCGGCTCGCCATCGAGGAGCACAAGCGGACCGGTGTGGCTTTCAGCATGGAGATGGACGTACTGTTTGCGATATCCCTCCATGAAACGGTTCTCCCCTTCCTCCCGACCAACGATCAGCTTGAACCGTTCGTTAGGCCGGATATGACGTCCCACCTTGAGCAGCATGACGTCATCCAGGGTGTATTCGCGGGAGCCGCGGGTCTCCCACAGGTCCACCAGCTTCTTGGCATAGGATTCGTCGGTGAGGAAACAGCAGCCGCCGGCCGGTTGGGCGTAGTCCTCGATACCATACCGTTTGGCCAGAGCCATCTGCGGTTTGCGCGATCGGCCGGAGAAATCGAAAAGCGCATCGCGGTCCACCCAACCCTCGCGCTCCGGCTTGGTGGGGCGCAGATTCTTCGCGCATAACGGCCGCAGGAGCAGATCGTCCGCCCCCGACTCACGGGCTACCTTGGGCAGAGTGTCCTTGCGCTGGGACATCGGCCGCTGACCGATCACCTCGCCGGTGACGATGAAGTCAAAGCCATTCTTGCCGATCCATTCCACCGCCTTGTGAACCATGAAGATCTTGCAGTCGAGGCAGGGGTTCATATTGGCCCCGTAGCCGTATTTGGGATTGATCAACACATCCTTGTACTCCTCGGAGACATCGACGATGTGCAGCTTGATCCCCAAGGTCTCGACCACCCACAGGGCGTTGTTTCGCTTCGGCTTTTCCTTGTCCTGGCGACGGATGGCATGGGTGTGGCCCTCGACGCAGAAGCCGGTATAGAAGTTGATTCCCTCGACGTGGACGCCCTGTTCCATCACCACCCTGGTGGCCAACAGGGAGTCGAGGCCACCGGAGATCAGCGCCACAGCCTTACGTTGTTCGGTCATCGGAATTTGGTCCACTCGGAGGTAGGTCAGCTCGGTTACGGCGGTAGGCGGATACGGGAGTGGGGCACGGCCCCGCTCCCCCGCTCCCCCGCGCCGACTGAAGGATTGGTAGTGCAAAAGGGGGGCGAAGTCTATCGATTCCGCGAGGTGCCGACAAACCGGAAGCGGTCAGTGGCGAGACGATCCACCATCAACGCGTCGACGGGCGCATAGCGGAAACAGACCGGAGAGGATCAGGCACTTTGTCCGTATAGTCGGTGCCATCAGCCGCTACTTGACGCGAACCCCGCCGTAGCCAATCCGTAGCAGAATCCGCGCCAGGGCCCGGTGCATTTCCCGTCCCTACAAAGGTATACTTCGCCCTTCGCCTGAACCTCTGGTGGGCCGTGCGGAAAATAATGTAACTCTCGGCGTCCCGCTAATGCGCCAACGCAAGACGCATTCCGCCGGCAATGGCGAGTCCTTGCCAAGGAGTGCAACGCGGCCTTGGCGCATCGGCGGGGCGCCCTCCGGGCCGGTCCACGAACTCCATCGGCGGTGTCCCCTACAGGGGGTGTAGGGGAGGGGCGTGAGCAGGACGCGGTAGCCTTGCGCCATCTTGAGGCAGGGCGGCCACCCCGGCGAAGGCGCGCCTCGCCGATGAAGCTCGTGGACCGGCTGAGAGTTACATTGTTTTCCGCACGGCCCACTGACGTTCGATCCGTACACCCCCAATAGCGAATCCTTCGAACCATGAAACGCGACGTCTCCACTTTCCAGGGAATGATCGGTGCCCTCAACGACTACTGGTCGGAGCGGGGCTGCGTGCTGGTCCAGCCCCTCGACATGGAGGTCGGCGCGGGTACCTTTCACCCCGCCACCTTCCTGCGCGCCATCGGTCCGGAGCCGTGGGCCGCGGCCTACGTTCAGCCCTCCCGCCGTCCCACCGACGGGCGCTACGGCGAAAACCCCAACCGCCTGCAGCACTACTACCAGTACCAGGTGGTGATCAAGCCCTCGCCGCTGGAGATTCAGGAGCTCTACCTCGATTCGCTGCGCGCCCTGGGGATCGACCCGCTGATTCACGACATCCGCTTCGTCGAGGACAATTGGGAATCCCCCACCCTCGGCGCCTGGGGCCTCGGTTGGGAGGTGTGGCTCAACGGCATGGAGGTGACCCAGTTCACCTACTTCCAGCAGGTCGGAGGCCTCGACTGCTCCCCCGTGACCGGCGAGATTACCTACGGCCTGGAGCGCATCGCCATGTACCTGCAAGGGGTGGAGAGCGTCTATGATCTCACCTGGACGGATGGTCCCATGGGCCGGATCAGCTACGGTGACGTCTACCACCAGAACGAGGTGGAGATGTCTTCATTCAACTTCGACCATGCGCCGGTGGAGGCGCTGTTCGGCTGGTTCGACACTTGCGAGGCGGAGTCCCACAAGCTGATCGAGGCCGGGCTTCCGCTGCCGGCCTATGAAATGGCGCTGAAGGCATCCCACACCTTCAACCTGTTGGATGCGCGCTCGGCCATCTCGGTCACCGAGCGGCAGCGTTTCATCCTGCGGGTCCGCGGCATGGCCCGCGCGGTGGCACAGGCCTACTACGAACGACGGGAGTCCCTCGGGTTCCCGATGCTGGGCGATGGGAAAGGGGAGGACGCGCAATGAGCGAACGTCGCGATCTGCTGGTCGAGATCGGCACCGAGGAGCTGCCGCCGAAGGCGCTGCCCACCCTCTCCCGCGCCTTCGGCGCGGAGCTGCGCAACGCCCTCACCCAGGCCGGAGTCACCCACGGCGAGGTCGTTCTCTACGCCGCGCCAAGGCGTCTAGCCGTTCTGATCAAGGAAGTCGGTACTCACCAACCCGATCGTGTCCAGGAACGACGAGGGCCTGCCGTACAGGCGGCCTTCGACGACGACGGCAACCCCACCAAGGCGGTTCAAGGCTTCGCCCGCTCCTGTGGCGTGGAGGTCTCCGCCCTCGAGAGGATGGAGACCGCCAAGGGCACGTGGCTGGTCTTTCGCCAGACGGTCACCGGCCAACCCACCCGCGAGCTGGTGCCGGCGATGGTGGAGTCGGCGCTCGCCGCCCTGCCCATCCCCAAGCGGATGCGTTGGGGCGATCGAAAGGAAGAGTTCGTTCGCCCGGTCCATTGGGTGGTGATGCTCCTCGGCGAGGAGTTGATCGAAGGCTCGGTGATTGGTGTCACCTCCGGCCGCCACACCCGCGGCCACCGCTTCCACCACCCGGAACCCCTCTACCTCGGGGAGGCGGCGGCCTACGCGCCGCTGCTCGAGAGCGAAGGACGGGTGATCGCCGATTTCTCCGCCCGCCGCGAGGCGATTCGTGCCCAGGCGATGGAGGCCGGCAGACGGCTGGGCGGCGTCGCAGTGATCGACGAGGCACTTCTCGACGAGGTGACCGCACTGGTGGAGTGGCCGGTGGCGGTCGCCGGAGGATACGAGGAGAAGTTCCTGGAGGTCCCCGCCGAGGCCCTCATCTCCTCCATGGAAGGGCATCAGAAGTATTTCCCGGTGGTGGACGACGGGGGGTGCCTGCTACCCCACTTCATCACCATCGCCAACATCGAAAGCAAGGACATCGAGCAGGTCCGCGCCGGTAATGAGCGGGTCATCCGCCCGCGGCTGTCGGATGCCGCCTTCTTCTGGGAACAGGACCGCAAGCACGGCCTGGAGTGCCACCAGGCGGGTCTCAAGAAGATGGTCTATCAGGACAAGCTGGGGACCCTGTTCGACAAATCCCAACGGGTGGCCGGGCTCGCCGCTCACATCGCCGGCTTGATCGGGGGCGAAGGCCCCGCCGCGGCCCGCGCCGCCGAACTGGCAAAGTGCGATCTGCTCACCCAGATGGTGTTCGAGTTCCCCGAACTGCAGGGGATCATGGGACGCTACTACGCGCAGCACGCCGGAGAGCCGGAGGAGGTGTGCGCCGCCCTGGAAGAGCAGTACTGGCCGCGCTTCTCCGGCGATCAGTTGCCACAGAGCCCCACCGGCATGGCCCTCGCGTTGGCCGACCGGCTGGACTCCCTCACAGGCATCTTCGGCGCCGGCCTCAAGCCGAGCGGCGACAAGGACCCCTACGCCCTGCGCCGTGCGTCGCTTGGGGTACTGCGGATCCTGGTGGAGCGAAACCTCGAACTGGATCTGGAGGCGCTGCTTCGCGAAGCCCAGAGCCAACTGCCTATCGCCGTGGATGTCGCCGACGAGGTCTACGGTTACATGATGGAGCGCCTGCGGGGCTACTACCATGACGGTGGGTTTGGCGGGGATCTGTTCGACGCTGTGCTGGCGCGGCGCCCTTCCACTTTGGCGGATTTCGACAAGCGGATCCATGCGACCCGGGATTTCATGCTACTCCCGCAAGCGGAGAGCCTCGCCGCGGCAAACAAGCGAATCCGCAACATTCTCAAGCAGGCGGAGGAGGAACGCAGCGAGCTGGCTCCGGAGCTGTTCACGGAGGCGGCGGAGCGAGCGCTCTCCACGCGCCTGCTCACCCTTGCCGAAGAGGTCGATCCGCTATTCGACCGACGGGAGTACCAGGCGGCGCTCTCCCGGCTTGCGGAGCTTCGTGATCCCGTTGACCGTTTCTTCGACGAGGTGATGGTTATGGCGGACGATCCCCGCGAGCGCGGCAATCGAATCGCACTGCTGAGACGGATGAACGATCTCTTCCTACGGGTCGCCGATCTCTCCCAGATTCAGGGCAACTAGTCTTCGGAGCAACACGATGGCGGGTCGAGGCACTGGAACGACGGGAGGAGAGCCCCCTTTCGAAGGGAGTAGCACCACGGCTCGGTTGGTGATTCTCGACCGGGATGGGGTGATCAACTACGACTCCGACGATTTCATCAAGACGCCGGACGAGTGGCAGCCTCTCCCGGGAAGTCTGGAAGCGATCGCCCGCCTCACCCACGCTGGATACCGGGTGGTGGTGGTCAGCAATCAGTCCGGGGTCGCGAGGGGCCTTTTCGACATCGAAACACTGCTCGCGATCCACGAGAAGATGCACAAGATGGTCGGCGAACAGGGCGGAGTCATCGAGGCCGTCCTCTTCTGCCCCCATGGTCCCAAGGAGAACTGCAACTGCCGCAAGCCCCGTCCGGGGCTCTTCCGCGAGTTGGCCTCCCGGCTACACATGGATCTCACCGACGTCCCCGCCATCGGAGACTCCCTACGCGACCTTCAGGCCGCCCGCAGCGTTGGGGCCCAGCCGATTCTGGTACTCACCGGAAAGGGGAAAAGGACCTTCGAGGAGAGTGCCGACGAACTGACCGGCATCCCGATCTTCGACGATCTCGCCTCCTTCGCCGATGCCCTCCTGATGCCCCATTTGGACTAGATAAACGGCTTTTAGTTCAAAGAGTTGAATAGATGATTCTGATTCGTTCGGCACTCTTCAATTGCGGTTTGCTGGGCTCGGCGATCTTTTTCTCCCTGCTCACACCCCTTCTGTTGCCTTTCCCGTACTCCATCCGTTTCAACATTATCAAGGGATTCGCCCTCTTCAATGTTGCCTCTCTAAAGTGGTTGTGCGGCGTGGGCTACCGAATCGACGGGCTGGAAAATCTGCCGGCGGGACCGGGCGTGCTGCTCTCCAAGCATCAGTCGGCATGGGAGACCCTCGCTTTCCAGAAATTCTTTCCGCCCCACAGTTGGCTGCTGAAGAGAGAATTGATCTGGATCCCGTTTCTCGGCTGGGGGCTGTGGATGATGAGAGCCATCGCCATCGACCGAAGCGCTGGTCGAAAAGCGCTCAAGTTACTGATTGAAAAAGGAAAGAAGCGCCTACAGCAAGGTCAATGGGTAATGATATTTCCTGAAGGCACGCGCGTCCCACCCGGTACTCGGGGAACCTACCATCAGGGCGGAGCCGTACTCGCCAGCAAGGCCGCTGTCCCGGTCGTACCGATCGCTCACAACGCCGGACAATTCTGGCCCAAGGGAAGCTTTCTAAAATATCCGGGCACCGTCCGGATCGTCGTCGGACCAGCGATCGATCCAGCCGGGAAGAGCTCGTCGGAGATCACTCGGGAAGTGGAGGAGTGGATCGAGAGCAAGATGGAAGAAATTTCCAGCTGATCCGTAGAAAAGGGGCTTGAAAGCCCCTTTTCTACGGAATTCTTACGGGGATTTTTCACCCGTTACCCAGATAACAGATATCAAATATCGAGATTGGACACCGACAAAGCGTTCTTTTCGATGAAATCGCGCCGGGGCTCCACCTGCTCTCCCATCAACGTGGTGAAGATCTCATCAGTACCTATTCCATCCTCGATCCGAACCTGAAGCAGGCGGCGGGTATCGGGGTTCATGGTTGTCTCGGAAAGCTGTTCAGGGTTCATTTCGCCAAGCCCCTTGTAGCGCTGAATCCCCAGACCCCGCTTTCCCTCGTCCATCAACCACTCCATGGCGCCACGGAAGCTCCTGACCGGTTGTTCCTTCTCTCCTCGACGCACCATTGCCCCGTCGCCGATCAATCCATCCAATTTTTCCGCCAGCGCAGCGATGCGCGTGTACTCCGATGACGAGAAGAAGGCGCGATCCAGACGGTGGGCAACAACGACCCCGTGGCTTCGTTTGGTCACTTCGAAGATCGACTCCCCCTCCTCTTCTCGCACCATCGAACCGGAGAAATAGGCTTTCGGACTACTCATCTCGTTGAGCCTCCCGCGCAGCTCGCCATACCACTCCTCCATGGTCTGCGGATCATCCAACTGACTCGATCGAATTGCAGGCAAGGATATCAACTGCTCCAGTACCTCTTGGTGGTATCGCCTAGAGAGTCGGGCAATCATCGCCATGACCGCCAAATACTCTCGCGCCAACTCCTCCAGCGCCGACTCGCTCAATACCGCGCCTCCTGTCGCCACCTCAATAGAGGCGTTGTTGAGCGCCAACTGGAGCAGGTGAGCAGAGAGTTCCGCGTCGTCCTTCACATAGCGCTCCCGTTTCCCCTTGCTTACCTTATAGAGTGGCGGTTGGGCAATATAGACGTGGCCACGTTCGATCAGCTGCGGCATCTGCCGATAGAAGAACGTGAGCAGCAGGGTTCGGATATGAGAACCGTCCACGTCGGCATCGGTCATGATGATAATGCGGTGATAGCGCAATTTATCGGGATCGAACTCCTCGCTACCGATACCGGTCCCCAGCGCAGTGATCAGCGTCGCAACCTCTTGGGAGGAGAGCATTTTGTCGAAACGGGCCTTCTCTACGTTGAGGATCTTTCCCTTCAACGGAAGAATCGCCTGATGCCGGCGATCACGCCCCTGCTTGGCGGAGCCGCCGGCGGAGTCACCCTCCACCAGGAAGAGTTCGGATAGGGCGGGATCCTTCTCCTGGCAATCGGCCAATTTTCCGGGAAGCCCGGCGGTATCCAACGCGCCCTTGCGACGGGTCATGTCCCGAGCCTTGCGCGCGGCCTCCCGCGCCCGCGCCGCCTCCACGATCTTTCCGACAATGGACTTGGCATCGGCAGGATTTTCCAACAAATACTCGCTCAGTTTCTCCGCCAAGGTGGACTCCACCACCGGCTTCACTTCGGAAGAGACCAACTTGTCCTTGGTTTGCGATGAGAACTTCGGGTCCGGAACCTTTACCGAAAGGATTGCGGTCAATCCCTCGCGGGCGTCCTCCCCACTCATGTTCACCTTGGCCTTTTTCGCAATTCCCTCCTGCTCGATGTACTGGTTGAGGGTGCGGGTCAAGGCCGCGCGAAATCCGGCAATGTGAGTACCGCCATCCCGCTGCGGAATATTATTGGTAAACGCGTAGACGTTCTCTTGGTAGGAGTCGTTCCATTGCATCGCGACCTCTACCTCGATCCCCTCCTTCCCGGTCATCCGATAGTGAAAGACATTGCCATTCAACGGGGTCTTGGTTCGATTGAGGTGTTCGACAAAAGAGCGAATTCCACCTTCATATTCGAAATGATCGCACTTCGGCTCCTCTTCCCGCTCATCGGTCAGCGTGATGGCGACGCCGGAGTTGAGAAAAGAGAGCTCCCGCAAGCGTTTGGCGAGGATCTCATAATGGAATTCGATGTTGGTGAATATCTTGTCACTGGGCTTGAAGCGAACCTCGGTACCCGTGCTGTCTGCCTCACCGACCTCTTCAAGAGGAGCCTGCGGTTCGCCCAGGCGATAGATCTGTCGATAAAGTTTTCCACCCCGGCGAATCGTCAACACCAGTTCGTCAGACAGCGCGTTGACCACCGACACCCCCACACCATGGAGCCCTCCGGACACCTTATAGGAGTTGTCGTCGAATTTGCCGCCCGCATGAAGGACCGTGAGGATCACCTCGGCAGCGGAACGTCCCTCCTCCGGATGGATGTCCACCGGAATACCGCGACCATTATCCGTAACAGTGACTGACTCATCGCGGTGGATCGTAACGGTAATATTGGAGCAGTAACCAGCCAGCGCCTCATCGATCGAGTTGTCCACCACCTCGAACACCATGTGGTGCAGACCCGTTCCGTCATCCGTATCGCCGATATACATGCCTGGACGCTTCCGAACGGCATCCAATCCCTTTAGAACTTTGATATTCGATGAGTCGTAGGTGTCGGTCATGATGTTTTCTGTACCAGGGGGAAAGCGGGCTCATTATATCAGGTTACCAACCTGTCCGGTTCAGACCTCCACCGGATTCAATGGGATACGCCGGCGGTGACCTCTCCGTGTTTCACGTGAAACACTTTTGGTTTTGCTGCGAGGGTGGCTGTCCCCGAAGGGATGTCCGTCCCGGTAACAAACAGCTGTGTGTGTAGACGGGTGAGAACCTCAAGCACCCGCGCTTGGTTGTCGGCATCCAGTTCCGCCGCCAGGTCGTCGAATAACAGAACACTGCTGGCGCCGTTCTCCCTCTTCAGTAGATCGACAATTCCAAGGATCATGGAAAATACCAGAAGCTTAGTCTGGCCCCGAGACAACTGCTGGCGGGAACTCAGCTGGGGAGTCTCAACGGTAATGTTCACGCCATGAGGACCCGTCCTGGTAAACCCTAGCTGCCGGTCCCGGTGGATGGACTCTTCGAGTATTCGATACAACTCCCCAGCGTCGTTCCATCCAGCCCGATAGTGAAGCGACGCGGTAAACCCGAGCAGAACACTGCTCATTTTCCGCAATGAGACGTTGAAGCGATCGATGAAGCTACGTCGCTCAGTATCCAGCCGTTCACCGCGCTCAGCCAGTTCCCGCGTCCACAGGGAAAGCTGGCTGGCACTACCTCGGAGCGATGCGTTTCGCTGGCGAAGCACCTTTCGGTACTCAGCCCACGCCTCCCTTCCATTTCGTTTCACGTGAAACATTCCCCAATCGACAAATTGCCGGCGGTACTTCGGTCCACCCTCCACCAGTCGGTAGCTCTCTCCATTGATCAGTGCGAGAGGGAACAGTGCCAGGACCTCCTCCCGCCGGGATATTGCTTGCCCATCCATCCGTCCGTCCAAGCCTTTGACTCCGCGAACCTTGCGATACCCGATCAGATGAGTCGAATCGGCATCGCTGGAGAACCGCCCGCGGACCAGGAAGCCAGAGCGATCCAGTTGAATCGCGTGGGAGAGTTGGGCCGTGCGGAAGGATCTGCCACGTCCGAGGAGGTAGATCGCCTCCAGCACGCTGGTCTTGCCACTACCGTTGGGACCAAGAAGCAGGTTGACCGACGGATCGAGCTCGAGCGTTGCGTTCTCGATATTGCGAAAATTCTCCAGATAGAGCTCGTTGACCTTCATGGTGTCTCGAGTGCGAGTTAACAGGAATTGCGGCGTGAAAAAGCCCCCGTTAAAGGGGGCCTTGAAGAAGCGAATCGTCGTTCCCGAGCGATTTACAGATGCATTGGCATCACCACATATCTGCAGTCCTCGCTTTGCGTGCCGCCGATCAAACAACTGCTGTTCTGGTCACTGAGCCGGATACTCACGTCTCCGTCGTCGATGACGCTAAGCGCGTCCACCAGATAATTGACGTTGAAGCCGATCTCCATAGCGCTCCCGTCGTAAGAGACTTCCAGCTCCTCCTCGGCCTCCTCCAGTTCCGGATTCTGGGCTTGAATACGGAGCCGGTTGCCGTCCAGATCGAGACGAACGCCACGGTATTTCTCGTTGGAGAGAATGGCCGTGCGCTGAAGCGCGCTGCGAAGTACCTCCCTTTCCGACTGCAGTGTCCGGCTAGCGTTCGTCGGCATGACCCGTCGGTAATCGGGAAATTTTCCATCGATCAGCTTGGAGGTGAAACGGAAGTTGGACTGTTGGATTCGTATGTGGTTTTCATCTACCGCCACTTCGATCGTCGAGTCTCCCCCGTCCAACAGACGACTCAGTTCCATGATGCCCTTGCGGGGAACGATGACCTGTCGACTGGGTGAAAAACCGAAACCTCCACGTATTTCGCATAGCGCCAGCCGGTGACCGTCGGAGGCCACCGCTCGAAGCTCGTCTCCCGTCATTTCCAACATCAGACCATTGAGGTAGTAGCGGACGTCCTGCTGGGCCATGGCAAAGGAGGTCTTGTCGATCAATCGCTTGAAGGCCCCCTCTTCGACCGTGAAGGTGGAGGGGTTGCTGAGGGAGTCGACGACAGGAAAATCATCGGGGGGGAGAATCGACAAGGTGAATCGGCTACGTCCCGCTTTGACGACCACTCGCTCGTCTTCCTTGTCGACCGTAATCGCCGCGCCTTCGGGTAACGCCTTGCAGATATCGAAGAGCTTACGAGCAGGAACCGTTGTTTTCCCCTCCTCCTCGATATCCACGTCGATACCGGCCGACAGCTCGACTTCAAGGTCCGTGGTAACCATACCGATCGATCCATCCTTCGCGTCGATCAACACGTTGGAGAGAATGGGCAGTGTCTGCCGACGTTCAACGACTCCGATTACGGATTGAAGAGGCTTTAGCAACGCTTCTCGGTTGATGGTGAATTTCATGGCACTTCATTAAAAAAGAATGAGAAATAAAGACTTGTTGTTACTGTTAGGCCGTGGCCCAACTGTGGAAAACTCAACATATCCTTTTAAAAACATAGGATTAGAGTGAAGTTTCCGTCTGATGAATCCGTTGGGATCCGGTGGATGAGCTGTGCGCATCTTGTGGATAACTTCCCTGTCGGCCACTTGTAGCAGGTTTTCTACAACATATCCACATCATGTCGACAGGATCCTCAACATGTTGGAGTAGTCCTCTTCAACCTGGGGATCGGAGTCGCGCAGCTCCTGAACCTTTTTGCAGGCGTGGATCACCGTGGTGTGGTCGCGGCCGCCGAAGGCGTCTCCGATCTCCGGTAGACTGTGATTGGTCAGCTCCTTGGACAGCGCCATGGCGATTTGACGGGGGCGGGTAACGGAGCGGCTGCGACTCTTCGAAAGCAGGTCGGCGACGCGAACCTTGTAGTACTGCGCTACCGTCTTCTGGATGTTGTCCATGGTTACCAAGCGTTCGTGGAGGGCCAACAGGTCGCGTAGTGCTTCCTTGACCAGGGCAAGTGAGATCGGCTTCCCGGTAAAGGTAGTGTGGGCGATGATGCGCCGGAGGGCCCCCTCCAGTTCCCGGATGTTGGAGCGGATCCGTTGTCCAACGAACTGCGCGACGTCATAGGGCATATGCACCCCCATGATTTCGGCCTTGCTCATGACAATGGCGATGCGGGTTTCCGTGTCCGGGGGTTCGATGGCGACCGATAGCCCCCAGCCGAAACGGGACTTCAGCCGCTCTTCCACTCCGTCCACTTCCTTCGGATAGCGGTCGCAGGTGAGGATGATCTGCTGCTGACCTTCGAGCAGCGCATTGAAGGTATGGAAGAACTCCTCCTGGGAGCGCTCCTTGCCGGCGAAGAACTGGATGTCGTCGATCAACAGCGCATCGACCGAGCGATAGAGTCGCTTGAACTGGTCGATGGTGTTGTGTTGAAGGGCCTTTACCATGTCCACGACGAATCGCTCGGAATGGAGGTAGACCACTTTGGCACGGGGGCGTAGCGAGAGGATGCCGTTGCCGACCGCGTGCATCAGATGGGTCTTGCCGAGACCGACGCCACCATAGATCACCAACGGGTTGTAGGCGCCCCCCGGGTTTTCCGCGACCTGCTCGGAGGCGGCCTTCGCCAGCTGATTGGATTTACCGACGACAAATGCATCGAAATTGAAATTTGGATTGAGATTGCTACTGACCGCCATTTCGGGTTCGCGACGGCCGATCGTGTCGGTGACTCCCCGCTCGTCTTCTTTCCGGGGTGCATTGGATATGGCGGGCTGAAAACTGCCGACCTCGATACGAACCAGCGGCGCCTGAATCCCGGCGGTCTGTTCAACCAGTTGGATGATGCGCGGGTAGAACTGCTTCTTGATCCGGTCGAGGACGAAATCGTTGGGGGCGAGGAGTCGAAGCACTCCGTTTCCCTCGACTGCCTGCAGCGGTCGAAGCCAGGTGTTGAAATCGAGTTCGGGCAACTCCTGTTGAAGATCCCCGAGACAGCGCTGCCAGAGCGGACTGTTCAAAGCGCTCCTCTCCTTAAACCGGCGGATGATTGGGTTGGTCTCGACGAAGTGAATCCCGGAAATTCGACGGAACCAATTCCCGGGTCGTCCAGTCTATCCCGCAACGCTGTGGCGAACTAGTAGCCCGTCGATACTCGGTTCGATCCGTGCCTGGTGGACCCGGGCGGGAGCACCCGCCTGAGCGTTCGCTCCGTTTTTCCTGGTTGCGACGATCATTTTGATTGACACCCTGAAGTCTCCCCAATACACTACGCGGCTCCGAATTTTCCGGCCCAATTTCTGGATTCATCACCATGAAACGTACTTTTCAGCCCAGCGTCCTGAAGCGCAAGCGCACCCACGGTTTTCGTGCCCGCATGGCCACCAAGAACGGCCGGAAGGTGTTGAAGGCGCGTCGTTCCAAGGGTCGCGCCAGCCTCTCCGTCTGATTCGTTTGGCGGACGATACCCGGTTTCCACGGGCGGCCCGGCTGCTGCGTCCGGGCGAATTCCAGGCAGTATTCAAACAGGCGTTGCGCTCAGGCGACGCCTGCTTTACCGTGCTCGGGCGTTCCACCGGCAATCCTTTCGCGCGCCTCGGTCTCGCCGTCTCCAAGAAGGCTGCCGGCAACGGGGTAGGCCGGAATCGGTTGAAGCGGATTGTCCGTGAGTCGTTTCGCCGGACCCGCGGTCGGCTGGCCGATCTCGATATTGTCGTGCTTGCCAAGCCGACTGCGCGGACCACGAGCAACGCGGACCTCTTCCGCTCCCTGGAGCGACACTGGGAAAGGCTGATCGGCCAATGCAAAGGCTCCTGACCATACTGATCCGCGCCTACCAGTACCTGTTGAGCCCCTTCATCGGCCAGCACTGCCGCTTCCATCCCTCCTGCTCCAACTATACCCTGGAGGCCATCCAGACCCACGGCGCGCTCCGTGGCGGCTGGCTTGGTCTTCGCCGCCTCCTCCGCTGCCATCCCTGGCATCCGGGTGGTTTCGACCCGGTGCCCGACAAGAAACCCCACCATCCCAAGTGCACCCATGGATAACCAACGGCTGATCCTCTTCGTCGCCTTTTCGTTCATCTTGCTGTTTATCTGGCAACAGTGGAAGATCGATTACGGCCCGCGCCCGCCCGCCGCGGCGACCACCCAGGCCCCCTCCCCCGTCAAGGCCGAGTCGGCCACCTCCCCGATATCCGACGCCGACACCGATCTGCCCGGCACTCCGGCTACCGCCGATCTGCCGGCCGCGGCAAAGCCCGCCGCTTCCACCGGCAAGCGGATCCTGGTGGTCACCGACATGCTGGACCTGGAGATCGACACCGTCGGCGGCACCGTTCGTCGGGCGGACCTGCGCCACTACCCCGTCTCCATCGACGACCCCACCCCGTTCCGTCTGCTGGACGACGAGAAGATCTTCCACGTCGCCCAATCGGGTCTGCTCGGCAGCAACGCCCCGGACCACCACGCCCACTACACCGCCGAGCAGGAGGAGTACCGCCTCGCCGACGGTAGCGACACCCTGGTGGTGCCGCTGGTCTGGCATGGAGAGAACGGGGTGACCGTCACCAAGCGGTTCGTCTTCCATCGCGGCGCCTACGACGTCGAGGTGGAGCACGTCGTGAACAACGCCGGTGGTGCGCCGTGGAGTGCCCGCCAGTATCGCCAGCTGCAGCGCACCGATCCCGGCAGCGCATCGATGTTCCTGTATACCTACACCGGCGGGGCCATCTATAGCCCGAAGGACAAATACGAGAAGATCAAGTTCCCCAAGATGAAGGAGCACGATCTCTCCCGTGAGATCCAGGGTGGCTGGGCGGCGATGATCCAGCACTACTTCGTCGTCGCCTGGATCCCGCAGTCGGAAGAGAGCGATCACTACTACGCCAAGTCACTCTCCGGTGGCCGCTACGCCATCGGCATGGTCTCCCCCGAGGCGAGTGTTCCCGCGGGTGGCGAGCACACCTATACCAGCAAGCTCTTCACCGGTCCGAAGATCCAGAAGATGATGGCCGACTTGGCTCCCGGTCTGGACCTGACCGTCGACTACGGCATCCTCACGGTCATTGCCAAACCACTCTTCGGGTTGATGAACTGGCTGCACGGCGTCTTCGGCAACTGGGGTTGGGCGATCATCACCGTCACCCTGATGCTCAAGCTGCTCTTCTACAAGTTGAGCGAGACCAGCTACAAGTCGATGGCCAACATGCGCAAGCTGCAGCCGCGGCTGCAGAAGCTCAAGGAGCTGTACGGCGACGACAAGCAGAAGATGAACGAGAAGATGATGGAGATCTACAAGACCGAGAAGATCAACCCGCTGGGTGGTTGTCTCCCGATCGTGGTGCAGATCCCGGTGTTCATCGCCCTCTACTGGGTGCTGCTGGAGACCGTGGAGATGCGTCAGGCGCCGTGGATCCTGTGGATCAACGATCTCTCCACCAAGGATCCCTACTACGTGCTGCCGGTCATCATGGGCATCACCATGGTGATTCAGCAGAAGCTCAACCCGGCGCCGATCGACCCGTTGCAGGCCAAGATCATGATGACCCTGCCCCTGGTCTTCACTGTCTTCTTCGCCTTCTTCCCCTCAGGTCTGGTGCTCTACTGGGTCGTCAACTCGGGGCTCTCCATCGCCCAGCAGTGGGTGATCACCAAGCGCATCGAGGCGGCCAATACCTAAGAAAAAGATGTCCGCAAATGAGAGGAAAATGAACGCAAATAGGGGATTCAGCCTCCTCGATTTACGTTCATTTGCGTTCATTTGCGGACCTTTTTTTCTGCATGGTCGATAACGACACCATCGCGGCGATTGCCACGCCCCCGGGGCGTGGCGGCGTGGGGATCATCCGTCTCTCCGGCCCGGCGGTCCCCGACATCGCCCCGGCCCTCCTCGGCCATCTTCCCCCTTCCCGCCACGCCGGCTATCGTCCCTTTCGCGACGCTGACGGCGATCCCATCGACCACGGTATCGCCCTCTATTTTCCGGCCCCCAACTCCTTCACCGGTGAGGAGGTGTTGGAGTTGCAGGGTCATGGCGGACCGGTGGTGATGGACCTGCTGCTCCAGCGCTGCCTCGTCCTCGGCGCCCGCCTCGCCCGCCCCGGCGAATTCTCCGAGCGAGCCTTCCTCAACGGACGCATGGACCTCGCCCAGGCGGAAGCGGTGGCCGATCTGATCGACAGCGGCAGCGAGACGGCCGCCCGTGCCGCCTTGCGCTCGCTGGAGGGGGCGTTTTCCGAGCGGGTCCATCAGCTGACCGAGTCGCTGATTGGCCTACGCATGTACGTGGAGGCCGCCCTCGACTTTCCGGAGGAGGAGATCGATTTCCTCTCCGACGGAAAAGTGAGTACTGACTTATCCTCCATCCAGAGCGAGATAAGGGACCTCCGTGCTTCCACCCGTCAAGGTTGCCTGCTCCGCGAGGGGATGACCCTGGTCATCGCCGGCCGCCCCAACGCCGGCAAGTCGAGCCTGCTCAACCGGTTGGCGGGCCGGGAATCGGCCATCGTCACCGAGATTCCCGGCACCACCCGCGACCTGCTGCGCGAGGAGATCCAGCTCGACGGCATGCCGCTCCACGTCATCGATACCGCCGGTCTGCGCGAGACCGACGACCCGGTGGAACGGGAGGGGGTGCGGCGGGCGTGGGGCGCGATCGAAAAGGCCGATCGACTGCTGGTGGTGGTGGATGACCGGATCGGCATTGCCGAGGAGGAATGGGCAATCGTTGCCAGGCTCCCCGAACGTTTGCCGGTCACCGTCGCCCGCAACAAGATCGACCTCACCGGTGTTCAGCCGTTCGAGCGGGACGGCGAATTGGGGAGGGAGATCGGCCTGTCGGCGAAACAGGATCTCGGCATCGATCGGCTGCGCCGTCACCTCGAGGAGACCATGGGTTACCAACGTGGGGAGGAAGGGGCCTTCATCGCCCGCCGCCGCCACCTCGACGCCATCGACCGGGCCGACCGCGCCCTGGCCGCCGGCAATGAGGTGTTCCACGCCACCGGTGCCGGGGAACTGCTTGCCGAGGAGCTGCGTGCCGCCCAGGAGGCGCTCAGTGAGATCACTGGTGAATTCTCCTCCGACGACCTTCTCGGCCGGATCTTCTCCTCGTTCTGTATCGGGAAATAGACAACTTGACCATGAACTACCCCGAAACCTTCGAGGTGATCGTCGTCGGCGGCGGTCACGCCGGTACCGAAGCGGCGCTCGCCGCCGCGCGCATGGGTGCCCGCACCCTGCTGCTGACCCACAACATCGAGACCCTCGGCCAGATGTCGTGTAATCCGGCCATCGGCGGCATTGGAAAAGGGCACCTGGTGAAGGAGGTGGACGCCCTCGGCGGCCTGATGGCCTTCGCCGCCGACCACGCCGGCATCCAGTGGCGGATGCTCAACGCCTCCAAAGGGGCGGCGGTGCGCGCCACCCGCTGCCAGGCCGACCGCGCCCTCTACAAAGTGGTGGTGCGCCGCACCCTGGAGAACCAGCCCGGCCTCACCCTGTTCCAGCAGGCGGTGGAGGACCTGATCGTCGAGGGCGGGCGGGTCGCCGGGGTGGTCACCGCCATGGGGCTCGCCTTCCGCGCCCCCGCGGTGGTGCTCACCGTCGGTACCTTCCTCGCCGGGCGCATCCACATCGGCCTGGAAAACTACGAGGGGGGCCGTGCCGGCGACCCGCCGGCCAACCGCCTCGCCGGTCGCCTGCGGGAGCTGTCCCCACGGGTCGAGCGGCTGAAGACCGGCACCCCGCCGCGGATCGACGGCCGCTCCATCGACTACCGCCAATTGGAAGCACAACCCGGCGACGATCCCCTGCCGGTGATGTCCTTCCTCGGCTGCCGCGAAGACCATCCGCGGCAGGTGGATTGCCACATCACCCACACCAACCCGCAAACCCACGAGATCATCCGCGGCGGCCTCGACCGATCCCCCATGTACACCGGGGTGATCGAAGGGGTCGGACCCCGCTACTGCCCGTCGGTGGAGGACAAGATCCAGCGCTTCGCCGACCGCGACAGCCACCAGGTCTACCTGGAGCCGGAGGGACTGGAGACCCACGAGGTCTACCCCAACGGCATCTCCACCTCGCTCCCCTTCGACGTCCAGCTCGCCCTGGTCCGCTCCATGAAAGGGCTGGAGCAGGCGGTGATCACCCGTCCGGGCTACGCCATCGAATACGACTACTTCGACCCCCGCGACCTGCGTTCCTCCCTGGAGAGTCGCGCCGTCGAGGGACTGTTCCTCGCCGGCCAGATCAACGGCACCACCGGTTACGAAGAGGCCGCCGCCCAGGGGTTGCTCGCGGCCTTGAACGCGGTGCGCGGCCTGCGCGGCGAAGCGGGTTGGTGCCCGCGTCGCGACGAGGCCTACCTCGGCGTGCTGGTCGACGACCTGATCACCCGCGGCACCGCCGAGCCCTACCGGATGTTCACCTCCCGCGCCGAGCACCGCCTGCTGCTGCGCGAGGACAACGCCGACCTGCGCCTCACCCCGAAGGGCCGAGAGCTGGGGCTGGTGGACGAGCTGCGCTGGCGCGCCTTCGAGGAGAAGCGGGAGGGGATCGAGCGGGAGCGCCAGCGGCTGCGGGAGAGCTGGCTACGGCCCGCGACCCTCCCCGAGGCGGAGGCGGTGCGCGTCCTCGGCCAGCCGATCAGCCGGGAGCACAACCTCCTTGACCTGCTGCGCCGGCCCAACGTCGGCTATCGGGCGCTGATGAGCCTGCCGGGCGCCGGTCCCGGCGTGGACGACGAGACGGTGGCCGAACAGCTGGAGATCCAGACCCGATACGCCGGTTACATCGAACGCCAGCAGGCGGAGATCGAACGGTCCCGCCGCCACGAGGAGACCGCGATTCCCGAGTCGCTCGACTATGCCGAGGTGCGCGGCCTCTCCAACGAGGTGCGGGAGAAGCTCTCCCGCCAGCAGCCCGCCACCATCGGTCAGGCCTCCAGAATCCCCGGGATTACCCCGGCGGCGATCTCCCTGCTGCTGGTCCACCTGAAGAAAAGCCGGGAAGCGGATCGAGCCTATGGCCGATTCATCCATAGTCCGACAGGCTCCTAGGGTGTGCCGAGGTACGAGGCGCACCACTTTCCGACCGGTGCGTCTCCTGTCGTCGGCACACCCTACCCGAGTATTCGGCGCCCTACTCCGTATAGACCGGGTAATCGGTATACCCCGCCGCCCCGCCCCCGTAAAAAGTGTCCCGATTGGCCTCATTCAGCGGCCAGCCGTTCTCCAGCCGCGCCGGCAGGTCCGGATTGGCGATGAAGGGCACGCCGAAGGCCACCAGATCGGCCAGACCCCCGTCGATAGCGGCGCGGGCGCGCTCCCCGTCATAGCCGCCGCAGACGATGACCGCCCCACCGAAGGCGGCGCGCAGCTTGGCGATCAACCCCTCCGGGATCGGCGGCAGGCCGAAGGTGAGCTGGTCGTTGATGTGCAGGTAGGCGACGCCGCGTCGCCCCAGTTCCGCCGCCAGATGGAGGAAGGTCGCCTCCATCTCCGGATCCTCCGGCATGGCGTTGAACCGCCCGTTGGGGGAGATGCGCACCCCCACCCGCGCCGCGCCGATCGCCTTGCTCACCGCATCCACCGTCTCCAGCAGCAGCCGGCAACGGTTTTCCACCGAGCCTCCGTAGGCATCGCCGCGATCGTTGACCGCCGAATTGAGGAACTGGTCGAAGAGATAGCCGTTGGCGCCATGGATCTCCACCCCGTCGATCCCCGCCTCCAGGGCGTTGCGCGCCGCCGCCACGAAGGCCTCGCGCACCGCCGCGATCCCCGCCTGATCGAGCGCCTTCGGCGGAGAGGTGGCGACGTTGCCGGGATGGCCGGCGTCGTCGATGGCGAAACAGACCGCCCCTTCCGCCACCGCGTCGCTCGGTCCCACCGGCGATTGATCGCCGGGTTGCAGCGAGCGGTGGGAGATCCGCCCCACGTGCCAGAGCTGGACGAACAGCCGACCCCCCTTGGCGTGGACCGCGTCGGCCACCGTGCGCCAGCCGGCCACCTGCTCCGCGGTGTAGATCCCCGGCGTCCACAGATAGCCCCGGCCGGTGGGGGAGACCGGCACCCCCTCACTGACGATCAGACCGGCGCCCGCCCGCTGGGCGTAGTACTCGGCCATCAGCGGCGTCGGTACGTCCCCCTCCGCGGCGCGGCAGCGGGTCATCGGCGCCATCACCACCCGGTTGTTCAGCGACAGTCCGGCCAGGTCGTACGAAGAAAACAGTGCATGACTCATATCCCGAGGCCCCCCCGTAAGGCGATGTGGAATGTTGAACTGGGACTATACGCCCAAGCCCCGGTTCCGGGCTCGGTCTTGTCGCCATCGTCCGAGTAACGGAAGATACGTAAAAATCGTTAGGTCAACTAAGGGATTGACCCGCATTGAATTGACGAATCCGTGAAAAGCATGGAAATTGATCTCATTCCAAATCAACCGCGTCGGTGCGCCCGCTCCGAGATACATACCAACAGGTAACGCCCCGTGGCATCCAATCCTCCCGATCCCCAACCGGCAAAAAAGAAGCGGGCGACTCCCGGCCGCACAGTGAAGGCGGTGAAGAGATCCAGCGCGACGAAAAAGCGCGCCGCCAAGAGCAAGGCCGTCTCCCGTAGTAAGCCGAAGGGCGAGCCGAAGAAAGCAACCGTCCGCCCCTTCATGGTCGGCATCGGCTCCTCCGCCGGCGGCCTGGAGGCGGTCTCCAACCTGATCGCCGCACTGCCCACCGATCTCGGCCTCTCCTACGTGCTGATCCAACACCTCTCCCCCACCCACCGCAGCATGATGGTCCAGCTACTCGGTCGGGAGACGGCGATCGCGGTGCAGGAGATCCAGAACGGTGCCGCCCCCGAACACGATACCTTCTACGTCGCCCCACCCGGCACCAACGTGGTGCTGCGCGACGGGCGTTTCGTCCTCCAGGAGGAGCCCAAGGAGGCGATGCCCCGTCCCTCGGTGAACGCCTTCTTCTCCTCGCTGGCGGCGGAGAAGGGGGAGGACGCCATCGGCGTGGTGCTCTCCGGCACCGGTACCGACGGCGCGGCGGGGATGCGCGAGATCAAGTCGGTGGGCGGTTTCACCTTCGCCCAGGAGCCGGGCAACGCCAAATACAGCGGCATGCCCCAGGCGACCATCGACACCGGCTGCGTCGACTGGGTGTTGACCCCCGAGGAGATCGCCCGCGAGATCGCCCAGATCGCCCGCTCCCACGGCACCGTGGCGGTGGCGGTCAAACCGCCGGTGGCGGCCACCACCCTGAAGAAGCTGCTGATGCGGGTCAAGCACCAGACCCGCATCGACTTCGGCGGTTACAAGGAGGGGACCCTGTGGCGGCGCATCGAGCGGCGCATGGCGGCGCGTCACGTCGCCGACCTCGACGCCTACCTGGCGCTCTCCGAGGCCGATCCGGAGGAGCTGGAGCACCTGAGCAAGGACATCCTGATCTCGGTCACCGCCTTCTTTCGTGACCCCGAGGCCTTCGAAAACCTGCGCAAGGCCCTCCAGCCGCTGGTGGAGAACAAGCAGCCGGGCGAGGAGATCCGTGCCTGGGTCGCCGGCTGCGCCACCGGTGAGGAGGCCTACAGCATCGCCATCGTGCTGGCCGAGCTGCTCGGTCCCAACCTGAGCCAGTACCGCATCCAGATCTTCGCCACCGACGTCGATATGAGCGCGTTGGCCGTGGCCCGCCGCGGCGCCTACCCCGACACCGCGGTGGCCGAGATGCGCGCCGATCTGGTGTCGCGCTACTTCACCCGCGCCGGCGACCGTTTCGAGGTCTCGCGCACCCTGCGTGATCTGGTGGTGGTCGCCCGCCAGGATCTGGTGCAGGACCCGCCGTTCCTCCGTCTCGATCTGGTCACCTGTCGTAATGTGATGATCTACCTGCAGAACGAATTGCAGTCCAAGGTGCTGACCACCTTCCACTACGGTCTGCGTGCCGGCGGCTACCTGTTCCTCGGCAAGTCGGAGGGGATCTTCCAGCAGGAGGGGCTGTTCGAGGTGGTCGATAAGGGCACCCGCATCTACCGCCGTCGCTCCGGCATCTCGCGGATGATCCCGCCCGCCCCGATGCGCCTGCCGGAAACCGGGGAGCGCGTGGGCAAGGCCCCGACCAACCTCCAGCAGCGGCTGCTCGATGCTGCCGTCGGCATCTACGTACCCCCATCCATCCTGATCAACGCCGCCTTCGAGATCCAGCACATGCACGGTGAGGTCGCCCCGTACCTCACGGTCTCCGCCGGCCGGCCCACCACCAACCTCCAGCAGTTGCTGCGCCGCGAGTTCCGCGCCGACCTCAGCCTGTTGGCCCACCGGGTCGAGCAGCAGCTCGCCGCCGCCATCGGTCGTCCCCACGTCATCGACACCGTGGAGGGCAAACGGCGGGTGGCGATGTCGGTCCACCCCCTGGAGCAGGGGGTCTCCAGCTCCTACCTGCTGGTCACCTTCGAACCGGCGGCCGAACCGCAGAGCGCGCTCGGCAGCACCCCGTCCGCCGAGTCGACGGAGGAGAACGTCGATGTCAAGGCGGTGGAGGAGGAGCTGATCTCCACCCGTGAGCGGTTGCAGACGGTGATCGAGGAGCTGGAGACCTCCAACGAGGAGATGCAGGCGCTCAACGAGGAGGTGCAGGCGGCCAACGAGGAGCTGCAATCCTCCAACGAGGAGCTGGAGGCGGCCAACGAGGAGCTGCAATCGACCAACGAGGAGATGACCACGGTCAACGAGGAGCTGCAGGTGCGCTCCGGCGAACTGGCCGAGGCGCTCAATGACCTGGAGAAGATCCAGAACAGCGTCGGCTTCCCGGTGCTGGTGTGCAACGAGGAGATGAACATCTCCCGCTTCAACAGCCCCGCCGCCGCGGTGTTCCAGCTCTCCGAACACTCCATCGGCCAGCCCTTGCCGTCGATACGGCTGCCGCCGGGGATGCAGGACTTCTCCAGCCAGGTGGCCGAGGCGGTGCGCGGCAACCAGATCGTCGAGGAGTCGATCTTCTCCAACGAGCGCCACTACCTGCTCCACGTCGCCCCCTACGAGACGATCAAACCGGGCAGTCTCGGCGCGATCATCTCGCTGATGGACCACACCGAGCGGCTCGCCCAGGAGCGGCTGATCCGCGAGAGCGGCGAGCGGCTGATGGCGATCATGGACAACTCCACCTCGATCATCACCCTCAAGGATCTCGCCGGGCGCTACGAATTCGTCAATCGCCAGTTCGAGAAGAGCTTCGGCCTGAAGTCGGACGCCGTGGTCGGTCGCACCGATACCCAGATCTTCGGCAACAAGATCGCCGAGGGGTTCCGCACCAAGGATCTGGAGGTGATCCACCGTCAGCACGCGATCGAATCGGAGGAGACCCTGCAACGGGCCGAGGGGGAGCGCCACCTGCTCTCGATCCGCTTCCCGCTGTTCAGCGCCGACAACGTCATCCAGGGGATCTGCGTCCAGTCCACCGACATCACCGAACGCAAACACGCCGAGGAGCAGCTCCGGCTCGCCGCGCGGGTCTTCGATCGTGCCGGCGAGGGGATCCTGGTCACCGATGCCACCCAGCACATCCTCACCGTCAACGACGCCTTCACCAACGTCACCGGCTACACCGCCGAGGAGGTGATCGGTGAGTTGCCGACGATTCTCGCCTCCGGCCGTCACAACGAGAATTTCTATCAGGAGATGTGGACCCAGCTTCAGGAGCAGGGATGGTGGCAGGGCGAGATCTGGAACCGGCGCAAGTCCGGCGACGTCTACCCCGAGTGGCTGACCATCAACACCGTCCACGACTCCCACGGCGAGATCACCAACTTCGTCGGCATCTTCAGCGACATCACCGTGGTCAAGGAGTCGCAGCGCCGGGTGGAGTTCCTCGCCACCCACGACGAACTGACCACCCTGCCCAACCGCACGCTGTTCGTCGATCGGGTGCGCCAGGCGATCGCCCACGCCGGGCGCCGCGGCAACGTCTTCGCCGTGCTCTTCGTCGATCTCGACAACTTCAAGGTGATCAACGACTCCCTCGGCCATGCCGCCGGCGACGAACTGCTGGTGAAGGTGGCCCACCTGCTGCGCGAAGGGGTGCGCGCCGCCGACACCGTCGCCCGCTTCGGCGGCGACGAGTTCGCCCTGTTGATCGAGGAGACCGACGTCGGCGATGCCGACATCACCGCCCGGCGCATCGCCGACGCCCTGGGCAATGCGATCAAGGTCCACGACCAGCCGGTCTACGTCAGCGCCAGCATCGGCATCGCCATGTACCCCAACGACGGCGAGGATGTGGAGACCCTGCTGAAGAACGCCGACAGCGCCATGTACAAGGCCAAGGACAGCGGCAAGCGCACCCACCAGTTCTACACCGCCGACCTCAAGGAGGCCGCCGACGAGCGCCTGGCGCTCGGCAACCGCCTGCGCCACGCCATCGACAACGACGAACTCTTCCTGGTCTACCAGCCCCAGGTGAACCTGGAGAGTGGTGAACTGGTCGGATTGGAGGCGCTGGTGCGCTGGCAGCATCCCGAGATGGGGCTGGTGATGCCCGGCCGCTTCATCCCCATCGCCGAGAAGGCGGGGCTGATCCACCACGTCGGCGAATGGGTCGCCGACGCCGCCTGCCGCCAACTGGCCAGCTGGATCGCGCAGGGGTTCCAGGCGCCGCGGGTCTCCATCAACATCTCCGGCGAACAGTTCCGCCGCGCCCACCTCCCCGCCTCGGTCCAGCGGCTGCTCGCCCGCTACCACCTGGATGCGTCGAAGCTCACCATCGAACTGACCGAGAGCGCCCTGATGCTCGAGCCCGACCAGTGCCGCAGCCTGCTGCGCGACCTCAAGGCGATGGGGGTCACCGTCAGCATCGACGACTTCGGCACCGGTTTCTCCTCGCTCTCCTACCTGCGCCAGTACCCCATCGACGAACTGAAGATCGACCGCACCTTCGTCGATGAACTGGGCAGCAACCCCGACGACCGTGCCATCGCCCAGACCATCCTCGCCATGGCCGAAACGCTCGGCCTGTCGGTGGTCGCCGAAGGGGTGGAGACCGAGGAGCAGCGCGAGGTGCTGCGCGAGCTGGGCTGCGAGATCGGCCAGGGCTACCTGATGGGCAGACCGCAGAGCGTCGAGGATATTACCGGGCTGCTGATCCCCGCCGATTGATCCGATGTGGGGCGGGCCGTGGCCTCCCTATGCGTCACCGACACCCCGCAGCGGTAGGTCGGCGCTACCGCGCCGACAGGAACGAAAGCAGCGGAGCCGAGGTCGTGATGGTCCTCCCGAATGGAACGTCCCGTTCGGAAGGCGCGGCGGATACCCGAACATGCGGTGCCTGCGTTCACCATGGCGCGCACGGCGCGCCCTATAGGGCGGCCCGTGGCCGCCGTGTCGAACGGAGGCAGCAGCCGGAAGGTTTCCACTTCCCATCCCGAGTACTCCCCACGCCAATTACAACTGGGGGAACCGTCGGCGATCGCATTGGCGCAGCCGTTCTCCGTCTTCAAACCCGCAGCTGGTGCTGCCGGGAAGGCATTTCCGCCTAGTGCGGAGCAACGGAAAGGAGTGTGGAGCGCGCTCGTCACCCCGCCTTGGAGTAGACCAACACCTCCAACAGACTGAGCAACCGGTTGCGGTGCGACTCGCTGGGCAGCGCCCGCCACAGCGCCATCAGCGCCGCCTCCTTCTCCTCGCGCACCCGCTTCGTTGCCGGCGGCCACCTTCCATTCCGCTCCCCGTCAGCGCCCCGCCGCATAGGCGGCACTGGTCTCCTCGGCGGAAAGCGGATCACCGGTGTAGAGGCGGGGAAAGTAGTACTCGATGGTCGCCGCCGAAAAGGTGAAGGTGAGCGGCGCCCGATGGGAAGCGGACTCCAGCAACCCCTCGCGCAACAGCTCGGAGACCAGGGTGCGGGCGGTGCGTTCGCCCAGGCCGCTGACGCGGGCCGCCTCCCCCCGTGGCAACTCGCCCCGCAGCAGCGTCTCGGCAAGCAGAGCCCCCGCTTCCGCCCGTAGCCGCGGTGCGCCGGGTACCACCCCGGCGGCGCGCATGGCGGCGTAGCCGAGCACCCGTTCCCGCAGTCTGCCGAGGTTCAGCAGCGAGTCCATGAAACGGACCTGATCGAGGCAACTCTCCAGGAAGAAACGCACGAATCCCTCCAGCCCCTGCGCCGAAAGTGCCCCGCGTCCGTCCAGATCCCCGCGGCGGGGGCTATCCGCCTCCACCAATGCCGCCCGATACGGTTCCAGTCCCCGCGCCAGCCCGCGGGACGCGGACCAGAGCAGCGGGCCGCCGGAGATGTGCGTCAGGTAGGCGTGGGAGAAGAGGCGGGCGACCCGCCCGTTACCGTCGAGGAAGGGGTGGATCCAGAGCAGGCGGTGGTGGGCCGCCGCCGCCGCCAGATACTTGTCGTCGCCATGGTGGGTCGCGGGGCGATAGCGCTGGTGGAAGAGCTCCATCAGCGGGGCGACCCGCGTCGGCTCCGGCGCGAGATGGCGGCCCACTTCCACCTCCTCCGTTCGGAAGTGGCCCGGGATCACCTCCCGTCGCCGGTTGCCATCGACGTCTTCGATCCATCGGAATGGCTCGGGCAGCGGTTCGTAGAAGCGGGCGTGGATCCTCTTCAACAACTGCGGCGAGGTGACCTCGAAACCCTCCGCGAGCGCCTGCTCCTCCAGCCACTCCTGCACCAGCAGGTGGGCGCGCGCCTCCTGCTGGAGATCCCTCTTCTCCTTGTCCGACGAATAGTCGGCCCGCATCGCCCGCTCGATGTCGGCCAGCCGGGTGCGGTGTCCCTCGATCAGGTTGGAGTAGTAGCCGTTGACTGCACGCAAGGTACGCATCAGGGCCCACCGGGTCGCCGGCGCCAACCGGCCGGAGAGCCGCGCCGCCTCCTGGCCGAGCGTCAACGCCAGGTCGCGCAGCGATCCGTCGACGAGTCCCCGGGCACCGATGGGAAGAACGGGGGAGAGGGCGGCGGCTTCGGAGAGATTCATTTTCCGGTTCGCTTTCCAGTCACGATATCTAATATCTTTCTATTTAAATTGGAAAAAATCCAGTATCAAGGGTTATCGCCCGTGAAATATTTTCCGCTTCATCTGCCGGAAGCATGGGGCGATGCGGGGGAGTGTGGGGTGTCGGTTGATGTCGACGTATCCGCTTCATCCGGTCTTGGCGTAGACCAACACCTCCAACAGATTGAGCAACCGGTTGCGGTGCGACTCGCTGGGCAGCGCCCGCCACAGCGCCATCAGCGCCGCCTCCTTCTCCTCGCGGGGGGCCGGGTCCCACTCCATCGGCTGGCGGAGGAGGACGTCGTGGATACGCCGGGCCTCGTCCGGCGGCGACTCGTAGGTGGTGAAGAAGTAGCTCACCGGGACGTTGCAGGCGCGGGCGAGGAGGTAGAGCTGGGTAACGCTGAAGCGACTCTCTCCCCGTTCCTGGCGGCGGAGATGGGTTTCGGAAACGCCGATCAAGTCGGCAGCAGGACCGGGTTTGATCCCGCATTCCATCCGGACGGCCTTGACCCTCTCGGCGATGTGCAGCTGTAGCGGGTGGATGGTTTCCTTGTCCATAAGCGATCTCTTTGTGACCGAAAATTCGTAAACGGTCGTGAAAGGGTCGCTCATTTATTCGGTTCCGGGAAAACGCCAGAAGGCCATTAATACGAATATGGCCTTTTTATGTTCTTATCGCCCAATATTTTGTTATCATTTCTATACGCCATGTGTCGCTACCATCTGAATTTTCGTTCGATGTAAGTGCAAAAGACTATTTGAGGGGGTGAGATGGGAGTGGAAATAGAAGGATCGGTGGACAACCCCCTGATCCAGCCAACACTCGAAGAGACCGTGCTCTTCTGCTGCACGGTGCTGGACGCCTTAGCGCTGGCGGAGTACGACCCCACCGACGCGCGGCGGGGGATGAAGGGGGGGTCGCTGATGCTGGAGACGGTGATCGCGGCCCTGCGTCACCACCTGAAGGGGACGGCCATGCTGAAGGCGATGGAGCGGGACGTCTCCGGCGCTCCGTAGTGTTCGCGTCCCGGTCCGGATCGCGAAAAGCCACCTGTAGGAGCGGCCCTTAGGCCGCGATGACGCCGTGTCCGCTCCAGCCAGATGCCACTTCTTTGCGCCGCACTTCGCTTCCATCGCGGCCTAAGGGCCGCTCCTACAGGAAAGTGTCCCCCGGCTCTTCGTGCTCTTTGTGTCAACGATCATAGGCAGCCGTTGAGCCACTTCGGACAATGAAACTCGGGTAGGGTGTGCCGACGATAGGAGGCGCACCGATCGGAGAGGGCAGTGCGCCTCGGCACACGCCACTCCTCAACCGACTAGCGCCTCGATCCGTGGCTCGATATCGTCACGCAGGCGGTCGATCTGCTCGCCGGCCACGCCGAACCCCTCCATGCACCCTTTCCATTGCCGCGCCGTCTCCACCACCTCGTCACGGATGCGGCGCAACCGCTGCTGGGAGATGCCGAAGGTATGGGCCAACTGCGGCAACTGTGTGGCGACGATCGGGCCGTCGTCGTCAAGGAGCCGGATGTGGTGATAGCGGTAGCCGACGCTCTCCATACCGGCCGGGGCGGTGGCGCGGGCGGGGGTGAGGTCGTAGGCGGGGGAGAGACGCCAGCCGGCGGGATCGTGGAGAAAGGTGAAGTTGCGCAGGTGGTCGTCGGTGTTGCACAGCGCGACGTTGAAGAGGAGTTGGCGGAGCAGTTGGGGGATGTCCCGCTCGGGGCGGTAGCCGTGGCGGCGGATCGCCTCCGCGAGGTGGCTATAGCCGTAACCGGTATCGCTGTCGGTACGGAGCAGGGCGCGGGCGCTCAGCAGATGGTGGCGGCCGCCGGCCGCGGTGACGTCGAAGCGGCGGATCAGCAATACCGGCCAGGGCCCGACCTGACGGAGCTGGCGCTCCGGCACTTCCAGCCCGGCGCGGGCGGCCAGCTCCAGGGTGGCGGCCTCGATGGGGACGGCATCCATGGCGTCGCGGGGGCTGGGAAACTTGGCGATGTATTCGGCGCCGTCGTCGTGGACCACCGCCTTGGGCCGGGCGCCGCCGGAGGAGCTGCCGGCCTTGAGCAGCAGGGCCAGCTCGCGGTCGGGGACTGCCTCGTGGTTGAGCAGGCGGTGGGCGGCGTCGGCGATCGCCTCCAGGTGGATCGTCGTCTCGCTGGTGAAGGGGGGCGGGGGCTGCTCCTCCTCGCTGAAGGCCAGCGCGCCGAGGCCGTCGCCGCCGAGGTGGCGGAGCATCGCCAACTTGGTGGCGCGGGCGGGATCGAGACCGCTGCGGCGCAGCAGCATGGCGAAGCCCCAGCCTTCCGGAAGCGCGTCCTCCAGGGCGTGAAAGAGGCTGGTCGGGCGTTGGGTGATTTGGGCCGCGTCGGTGAGTGGGAGCTCCACTGGGTGGAGGGAAAACGCGTCGGTGCAGTTAAGGAAGGCCGTGTCGTAGCGGAACACGGCGGTTGCCGCTCCGGGTCGCAGTTGATCGGTGGCGGCCAAGATGCCGACGGGGAGGCGCCGGCCATTGGTGAGCGTGAGCCAGACGCGGTAGCGGTAGTCGCTCACGGTTTGCGCCTGCGGCCGCGGTGGCGGCGGGCTTCCTGGGTGGATGAGGGGGTGTCGAGGAGCCGGACCAGTTCCTGTTCCCGCTCCGCCGCGGCGAACAGCGCCTCCAGCCGGCCCATCGCCTCCAGGGCTACGATCCAGTGACGGATGGCGACGCCGCCGTCACCCTGCTCCATCTTGCGGTAGGTGGTCAGGCCGACGCCGAGGCGGGCGGCGGTCACCTCCTGGATCTCGCCGTCGCGGCCCTCCAGGCGCCATTGGCGGAGGAGTTGTCCGAGGCGCTGGAGGGAGGAGGAAGATTCGTATTTAATCATCGCTATTACAACGATTACTTGCGATTTCGTGGTTAAACGACCGGATAACGTTGATTATTTTCCTCCTTTGGCGATCTGTCCAGCGGCCTTATAGGGCCCCAGGGTCGTCACTCGTGCCGCAGCGCGTCGATCGGATCGAGGCGCGCCGCCTTGCGCGCCGGGAAGTAGCCGAACAGCACGCCGACCGCGGCGGAGAAGAGGAAGGCGACGACGACGATGCCGCCGTTGAGCACGAAGGGGAATTGCATCAGGCTGGAGAGCGCCAGCGAGGCGCCGATGGCGAGCGCGATGCCGATCATCCCGCCCAACGAGGAGAGCATCACCGCCTCCACCAGGAACTGCATCAGCACCTCGCGCTCCAGCGCGCCGATGGCCAGCCGGATGCCGATCTCGCGGGTCCGCTCGGTGACCGACACCAGCATGATGTTCATGATGCCGATGCCCCCCACCAGCAGACTCACCGCCGCCACCGCGCCGAGCAGCAGGGTGAGCACCCGGGTGGTGCCGCTCAGCGTGCGGGCGATCTCCTTCATGTCCATGGCGGAGAAGTCGTCGTCCTCGTTGGCGCCGATATGGCGCCGCTCGCGCAGCAGCCGCTTGATCGACTCCAGGGTCTCCTCGGTGGAGGCGCCGTCGCGCACCGAGACCTGGATCAGGCGCACGTCGCGGTCGCCGGCGATGCGCCGGTGGAAGGTGCGCAGCGGGATCACCACGAAGTCGTCCTGATCGCTGCCCATGGTGCTCTGCCCCTTGCTGGCGAGCAGCCCGATCACCTGACAGGAGAGCTTCTCCAGGCGGATCTTCTGCCCCAGCGGGTCCTGCTGCTCGCCGAACAGCTCCTTGCGCACCGTCTCGCCGATGATGCACACCGCCTTGCCGGCGCGCAGCTCGGCGGCGCTGAAGGGGCGGCCGAGGCGCAGCGACCAGTTGCCGGCGGTGAGGAAGTCGTTGGTGGTGCCGGTGACCTTGGTGCTCCAGTTGGTGTTGCCGAACACCGCGGTGGTGCTCTGCGAGGCGGACGGCGCGACCGCGGCGATCGCATTCACCTGGCGGGCGATCGCCTCGGCGTCGGCGAGGCGGAAGGCCGGCGCGGTGGAGCGCTGGCCCATGCCCATGCGCTGGCCGGGGACGACCATCAGCAGGTTGCTGCCGAGCGAGGCGATCTGGCGGGTCACCTGGAGGGTCGCCCCCTCGCCGACGGTGACCATGACGATCACCGCCGCCACGCCGATGACGATGCCGAGGATGGTCAGCGCCGAGCGCATCACGTTGCGGCGGATCTCGCGCAGGGCGAGGAGCAGTGCGTTACCCCACATCGGCGAGCCCCCCGTCAGCGGCCAGATCCTGCTCCACCAAGCCATCGAGGAAGTGGATGCGCCGCTTGGCGTAGCGCGCCATGTCCGGCTCGTGGGTGACCATCAGGATGGTGATCCCCTGCTCGCGGTTGAGCGCGCCCAGCAGCTCCATGATCTCGTGGCTGCGCGGGGTGTCGAGGTTGCCGGTGGGCTCGTCGGCGAGCAGCAGCCGCGGCTCGGTGGCCAGGGCGCGGGCGATCGCCACCCGCTGCTGCTGGCCGCCGGAGAGTTCGTTGGGCATGTGGCGCTCCCAGCCGGTGAGGCCGACCACCGCCAGCGCGTGGCGGGCGCGGGCGTGGCGTTCCGCCCGCGGGGTGCCGCGGTAGATCAGCGGCAGCTCGACGTTCTCCAGGGCGGAGGTGCGCCCCAGCAGGTTGAAGCCCTGGAAGACGAAGCCGATGAAGTTGCGCCGCAGCAGCGCCCGCTGATCGCGGGAGAGCGTGCCCACCTCGATGCCGCCGAAGCGGTAGCTCCCCGCCGAGGGGGTGTCGAGGCAGCCGAGGATGTTCATGCAGGTGGACTTGCCGGAGCCGCTGGGGCCCATCACCGCGACGAACTCGCCCGGCTCGATGGCCAGATCGACGCCGCGCAGGGCACGCATCTCCGCCTGGCCTTGGCCGTAGACCTTGGTGACGCCGGCGAGGGTGATCAGCGGGTTGGTCACGACGCGCCTACCGCGAGGGGGTGGTGAGCACGCCGGTGATCAGCGCCACGCCCGGTTTCAGCTTGCCGTCGACCACTTGGGTGAGCACCCCGTCGGTGATCCCGGTGGTTACCGGGATCGCCTTGGGTGCGCCGTCCTGGAGCACCCACACCTGCCGCGGACCCCCGTCGTTGGCGCTCGCCTCGCGTTTCTTCTCGGTGTGGCGCGGCCGGGGGAAGAGCTGGAAGAGCAGCCCCCGCTTCTGTTGCTGCGCGCCGTTTTCGGGCTTCGGCGGGGTGAAGCGCAGCGCGGCGTTGGGCACCCGCAGGGCGTCCTCCACGTGTTCCACCCGGATGTCGGCGGTGGCGGTCATGCCGGGGCGCAGCAGCAGCTCGGCGTTGTCGACGCCGAGCACCGCGCGGTAGGTGACCACCCCCTCCACGGTCTGCGAGGCGAAGCGCACCTCGGTGATGGTGGCCGGGAAGCGGCGGTCGGGGTAGGCGTCGACGGTGAAGGTGGCCGACTGCCCGACCCGCACCTGTCCCACGTCCGCCTCGTCGACGTCCACGTGCAGCTCCATCTGGGTGAGGTTCTCGGCGAGGGTGAAGAGCACCGGGGTCTGGAACGAGGCGGCCACCGTCTGGCCGGGATCGACGTCGCGGTTGAGCACGATGCCGTCGATCGGCGCGTGGATGGTCGCCTTCGCCAGCGTGGTGTGCTCCGCGCTGAGCGAGGCCTCCGCCTGGAGCACCTGGGCACGGGCGCGGGCCAGCTCGGCCAGCGCGCGGTCGTAGGCGGCGCGCAGCGCGTCGCACTCCTCGTCGGAGCAGAGGTGCTTCTTCTTAAGCTCCTCGCCGCGACGCAGCTTGTTGCGACTCTCCACCACCGTCGCCTCGGCCAGATTGACCCCGGCGCGAGCCAGCGCGAGGGAGGCCTCCGCCTGCTTCACCTTGGCCTGGAGCTGATCGGTATCCAGCTCGGCGAGCACGTCGCCCGCCTTCACCCGGTCGTTGAAGTCCACCGGCACCCGGCGGATGGTGCCGGAGATCTCCGAGCCCACCTCCACCTGATTGACCGGCTCCAGGGTACCGGTGGCGGTGACCAGCACGGTGATCGGGCCGCGGTCGGCCTCGGCGGTCTGGTAGCGGACGCTGTCCGGGTGGTCGTTGCCGCCGCGCGGCAAAAAGAGAAACAGCGCGCCGCCGACAAGCAGCAGCAGGAGCAGCCATTTGAGCCAGCGGCGGCGGCTACGGGGCCGCTCCAGTTGCAGCGCGAGGTCGATGGCGTCGTCGGAATCGGGAGGGGAGGTGTGTTGGTTCATGCGGGCGTTTCAGCGCTGGGAATGGAGGCCCGAGGGAAGGGCAGGCCAAGTATAGGATGCGCCGCGCCAAAGATGGTTCAGTATGTACGACGTTGTGTCGGCACAGGGGTGTCTCGCGGTGTGTCCTTTCCACGCCGGCAGGACTCGGTGACATCGGAAATCTCCGGAGTCGGCGCCGTCCCGCCAAGCCGGGAGCTTGTTGCGGCAGGCGAGATCGCCGCGCTTGACCTTCGGTGTCGGAGCCCACTAGTCTCCCGATCGGTTAAATTTCACCGACAACCACCAACAAAAGGAATTGCACCCATGAGCGAGACCACCCGCTTCTTCCCGCGCGCCCTCCTCCCCTCCCTGATGGCGGCCGCCCTGGCCGGCGGTGCGTCCACCGCGCTGGCCGACGCCCCCACCGCCATCGCCTTCTCCGGCGGCGGTTACCACGCCCTGAGCGGTGCCGCGGCGTGGATGATGGGGATGATGGAGCGCGAGGGCGTCTACGATCTGGGCAAGGTTACCGCCAACGCGCAGGTGATCGGTGCCAACTCCGGCGGCAGTTGGTTCACCACCCTGAGCGCCTACTCCCCCTCCTTCGCCAACGAGATCCAGCAGCCGGGCGCCTATCGGCAGTTCACCGGGAGCGATGGCTACATGGGTCGGTCGTGGGACTACATCAGCCACGCCACCGGCGGTTGCAAGTCGATGCCGACCGCCTTCGAGCAGGGCCTCTGCAACATCTTTTACGTGGCGACCGCTTTCGGCAAGCAGAAGGGTTTCGCCAACTTCCTGATCTCCGGCGGCGGCCAGTGGCAGACGGTGGTGGAGAACTCGGTGTTCGGCAAGGCGCCCGGCTGGCCCTACTACGGCGAGGTCGAGAACCTGACGCTGTCGAGCGAGCGCAACGGCTGGGCGGCCTCCAAGGACCTGGTGCTCGCGAGCACCCTGCTGACCCAGGCACCGTCGCTCACCTACACCCGCTTCGCCCTGCTGTTCGAAGGGGTCCAGACGGTGGAGGCCACCCAGGCGTTCTCCCCGCTCGACCCGATCGTCGGCGGCGTCCCGCTGATGGTGGGGAGCGAAGGGGCCGGCGTCGATCTCCTCCCCGGCGGCAGTGTCGGCCTGACCTACGGCACCTGGTCCCTCTCCGGCCTCAAGTGGGGCTTCCATCCCGGCGAGGACGCGGGCAACCGCACCACGCTGGCCAACGCCGAGGCCAATGTCGGGGCGGCCACCCTGCCGGTGATCAACGCCGCGGCCATCTCCTCGGCCGCCGGCGGCGGTTTCATCGACATCCCGGTGGCCAAGGCGGACTTCAAGGACGGCAAGGACGTCGCCACCGCGCTGAACGGTTTCGCCCCCGCCTACCAGATGTACGACAGCGCCGCGCAGAAGCCCGTGATGACCTTCCGCAACAACGTCCACGACCAGTTCGCCACCTCCAAGAACACCGCGAAGACCACCGACGCCCTGGCCGCCAACAAGGTGCTGCGCTTCGCCGATGGCGGCTTCGTCGACAACACCGCCGTGGCCCAACTGCTGCGTTACCTGCAGAACGGCAACGGTGGCACCATCCCCAGCGGCTTCAACATGGTCGCCTTCGACAACCTGCCGGCACCCCTCCCCTACTGGGATCCGAAGAACGATACCGGCGCCTTTCCCACCGGCGGCGACATCGCCGCCCTGTTCGGCTTCGACGGCTGCAGCAAGAAGAGCTGCTCGATGCAGAGCGGCGGCCTGCACAACATGGGCCTGCTCGGCCTGACCTACCAGGGCCCCTCCGCCCGGGTGTTCCCCGCCGACCAGTACTTCCCGAGCGCTGCCGGTGGCGACCCGCTGAACCGGGTCTTCTGGAGCCCCACGGACGACGAGAAGATCGTCTGCCAGGTCAAGGGCCAGCCGGTCGAACAGCCGCTGCTCTACAGCCGCTATGCGGTGACCGTCGACGCTAACGCCCCCGGCAGCAAGATGTACGGGATCAGCTCGTCGAGCGACGGCGTCGCCGGCACCCTGCACGTCTTCGCCTTCCTCGGCGCCGATGCCGCGGTGGTGCCCGGCGACGCCGACCAGTTCGCCTGCTACCAGACCGCGATCCCGGTGATCGTCGATAACGTCAAGAAGAAGGGCGAGCACTGCGACGTCAGCCAACCGCGCAGCGCCGGCAACGACTGCTCGCTCGGCGACTACCTGCAGAGCGCCCTCAAGCTCTGAAATTCGCTGGCGCGAATTTCAGTATGGTGTCTGTGAAAAGGCCGCCCGGTTGGGCGGCTTTTTCGTTCGGGAAAGATCGACGATTGACGGGCTTTGTGGTGTGTGCTCAATACACATCATGACCAGCTACATCGCCCTTCTACGTAAAGAATCCGGTACCGATTACGGTGTCGATTTTCCCGACTTCCCCGGTTGCATCGCCGCCGGAGAGGACATGGAGGAGGCGCGCGTGATGGCGAAGCAGGCGCTGCTCGGCCACGCGCTGCTATTGCAGGAGGAGGGTGAGGCACTGCCGGAGCCCAGCAAGCTGGAAGCGGTGATGGCCGACCCTGCCAACCACGACGCGGTGGCCTTCTTGGTGACCGTACCCGATCCACGCTCCCGCGCCGTTCGTGTCAATGTCAGCCTTCCCGAGATACTGCTGGGTGAGGTGGATGCGGAGGCCAAGCGTCTGGGCACCAGCCGTTCCGGTTACCTCGCCAGCGCGGCGCGGGAGTACATCGCACGTCATCGGAGTCGGAGCACGTAGATGAGTGCCGGATAGACCTGTTTCACGGAGTTTTTGACTGGCGCTGTAGTGGTTTTGTGGTGCCAGTACATTCTCTGGAGGTTTAGACGCGATTCTTCCGATGGATGTCCCGATTATTCGCCACCCACCTGAGCGGCAGCCAGCCTATAATCGACCTCCGGTTTATCTGTACGTGGAGAGCTGCATGCCATTCCCACCGGAACAACGTAAGGCCCTGCTGGGGGTGAAGGGGGTCGGCCCCACGGTGGTGGCGCGGCTTGAGCAGATGGGGTTTGAGTCGCTGGCTCAGCTGGGCCGGGCCGACGCGCTGGATGTCGTTTCCCAAGCCTCCGTCATCGTCGGCTCCACATGTTGGAAGAACAGCCCGCAGGCCCGCGCCGCCATTCAGGCGGCGATCTCGTTGGCGCGGTCGCGAGATGGCTGAGCCGGTGATGAAGATCGAGCCGCTGGACTCCATCGAACTCGCGACGGGCGTCGTCGGCGCGTGCGGGCTTCCGGTGGACGATCTCGGCGACATGCCTCATGGGGCGTTCTTCGGCGTCTTCGAAAACGGGGCGCTCGTCGCGGTGATCGGGACGGAGCTGTTTGGTGAGGTCGGTCTGCTGAGGTCGTTGGCGGTCGTGCCGGCGCACCGCGGCGGCGGCCTCGGTGGCGCGTTGGTGGACCATGCGGAAGGCTTCGCAAGCGGGTGTGGCGTCGAGCGGTTGTATCTGCTCACGACCACCGCCGAGGGCTATTTCCTGCGGCGGGGCTACGCTCGCGCCGCGCGGGATGGCGCGCCGGAAGCGATCAAGGCGACCGCTCAGTTTTCGGGACTTTGTCCCGCATCGTCGTCACTTCTCGTGAAGCCGCTGAAGCCGTAGCCCAACAAGTGGTGCGCGGAGCGCACGGTGAATCGCTGCGGGGCGATGCCGGTGGCGACCTTCCAGGTTCTGTTTCCGCAGCGTGGCTTATCGACGGGCGGCGTGATTGACCGCATCACGTAGAAAGGGGAGATATTCGTTCCAGCGATCAATCGGGCCTTTGTGGCGGAAAAGGGTTATCCCGTTGCGATCGAGGATGTAGCTGGTGGGAAAGACCGGGGCGAGCTGGCGATCAGTGATTGATTGCCCGTCGGTGGTGGTGAAGGTGGTGTGTTCCTCGTCGCCGATGCCGGAGTCGTAAAGAGGCAGTTGCCCGAACTCGTTGCGCTTGGCCCAGCGTAGGGACGCGGCAAAGGGCTCGCGGGCCTGTAGCAGCACCAACACCACCTGTTCTCCCAATTGCTGCCTCAATTCGCTTTGGAATTGAAGCAGTTCGGGGAACTCGCGCATGCACGGCGGGCACCAGGAGCCCCAGAAGTGGAGGATCACCACCTTGCCGCGGAAGTCGGTGAGGCTCTTGGGGTGGCCTTCGCGGTCGTGGAAGGCGAGGTCGGGGAAGCGGTTGCCGTGACCGGTGCCGATTGGGCGGGCGGCGGCCTCTTCACGGGTGGGGTAGGGGCGCCAGAGGGTGGGCCAGCGCTTTTCGTCGAAAACCACTTGGCCGTCCAGGTCGTAGACCACGCAGGGTTGGGCGGTGTGTTCTTCGCAGGCCTTGATTGCCTCGCCGCTTGCGGTCTCGGCGTCGACCCGACCGGAGCGCCATGACCAGCTGCCGCCGGGGGCGATGGCGTAGGCCTTGTGGGGGATGGCGTAGCGGTATTCGTCGGTGTAGCTGGTCTTGGCGGTGGTGGTGACGTGGGGGATTTCGGCGGCGGGTGTCGAAAAGATCGGGAGCAGAAGGAGGGCGAGAAACGCGGTGAAGATCGATGTAGGAGCGGCCCCTAGGCCGCGATGGCGCCGGTTCCGTTTACCTCCGCGAGTTGGATTGAACCCCTTCACTCCGAACCATCGCGGCCTGGGGGCCGCTCCTACGGGAAACGTCGGTGCCATCATTGCTAGCGGCCCGGGGTTGGCGGGCCGCTCGTTGCTCCTTTGCTGGTCGTCTTCGCTCATTCGCCGATCCCGATCACTCCACCTCCTCCCAGCCGGTGATCATCGCCTTGATGTGCGAGGTCGGCGTGTGGCCGGCGGTGGCGAGGTAGATGTGGGCGATGAAGAAGATCAGCATCATGAACGCGCCGATGGTGTGCAGGATCGCCACCCAGCTGAGCGGCAGCCAGCCCAGCCCCCACTCGCCCCACGAGCTGTAGAACATGTAGAGCAGGCCGGTGACCCAGATCAGCGGGTTGATCATCAGCTTGACGAACAGGTAGGCCAGCCGCTGCAGCGGGTTGTGCTTGCGCAGGGTGGTCTGCCGGAACGGGTGGGGGGCGTTGGTGAAGATGCCGGTGAGGTAGTAGCGCATCATCGCCTCGGCCTTGTCCAGCGTTGGGATGTACTGTTTCCACTCGCCGGTGGTGAAGTGCCAGAAGATGGCGAAGATCCATAGGGTGATCAGCGCCCAGGCGGCGGTGGTGTGGTAGCCCACCGCGTGCTCGAAGCCGAACACCTTGTAGGCGCCGTGGATCTCGAAGCCGGTGAGCATCATGAACATGATGAGCAGGGCCTGGGTCCAGTGCCAGAAACGCTCGAAGCGCTTGAAGATGTAGATTCGCTCAGCCATTGCCTTATCCCCTCTTGCTCATGAGGATGCGGATCCCGCCGTGGATCAGCACGCCGATCAGGGTGCCCAGTGCGGCCAGCCAGGCCAGCAGGTCGATCCAGGGGACGTTGTCGCGGCCGGGGAGGTAGACCCCCTCGACTCCCTCCAGGCGTCCGTTCTTCTTGTGGCACTGTTCGCAGCGCAGGGCGTCTTCCTTGGGCGCCACCATATGGGTGATCGGCCAGCGCATCTCGGTCTCGACGAAGCCCATCTTGCCGCTGTACTCGACCCCGCGGGAGGCCATGCCGGCCTTCATCGCCTTCTCCCAGTCGTAGTTGCCCCAGTAGGCGGCGTCGTCGTCGCCGGCGGTGTGGAACACCGCCAGCGTCATCAGCCCGGCGTCGTAGGGCTGTTTGCCGCGGAAGGTCTTGACCGGCCAGATGCGCGATTGGCCGTCGTCGGGGCTGCCCTGGAACTGGTTGATCTGCACCGGCTTGGTGGGGTCGATGCGGTCGCCGAACAGGGTGTACTTGATGTCGCCGTTGAACCAGACGTACTCGGGGATGACGTAGCGCTCGTAGGTGAAATCCCCTTTCTTGCTGTCGTAGATCACCCGGCCGTCGGAGCCCTTGGTCTGGATGCGGTGGCCGTTCTCGTCGAGTCTGCCGGCGGTGGACCAGTCCCAGGTCATCTTGGTGGCCAGCGGGCCGCGGGCGTACTCGGGGATGTGGCAGGTCTGGCAGGCCACCTTGTCGGTGTGCTGGTTGAGCTTGGGCGAGGCGCTCACCGGGTGAGGGTGGTCGCCGTGGCAGGCCTGGCAGGTGGTGGGGTTGCGCCCGTCTTTCTTGCCGCGGATGAGGATGCCGAGCTGGTCGGAGGCGGTGGGCGCGTAGCGGCTGCCGGCCACCTTGTGGGAGTCGGTGAGGTGGCAGTTGCCGCAGCTGAAGTCGAGTCCGTCGGCCTCCATGTGGACGTCGAGGTAGTGCTTCGGATTGGTCAGCGAACTATCCAGGTCGCCGTGCTTGACCGCGTTGCCGCCGCCGCCGAAGAAGTGGCAGGCGCCGCAGCTCCGGCGACTGGTCTTGCCGACGCTCTGGGCGATCGTGCGCAGGTCGGTGGCCTCGCGGAACTTGCCCGAATGGGGTGGCCACTCGATCTTCTCGTAGCTGGGGTGGCCGGCGAGGCCGGGGAGTTTTTTGTACTTGCCGGTGGTGTCGTGGCAGACCAGACAGTCCACCGCCTCCTGGTTGGCCTCCGAGAAGTCGAAGTTGCCGTCCTTCCAGCCGTAGCCGACGTGGCAGGCCATGCAGAAGGTCTCGTTGGAGGAGGTGGCGGTGCAGAAGTTGTTGATGATGTGCTTCTTGCCGAGGGTCTGGCGGGTCACCGGGTTGCGGTACTCCCAGGTCCAGTGCTTGGTGTGCTGGACCTGCTTGGCCGCCTCGGTGTGGCAGCTCAGGCACGCCTTGGTTACCTCCGGGCCGCTGGCGAACTCCACCTGCAACTGCTCGAATTTGGAGTGGTCGGCGGTGGATTGCCGGGGTTCGCTGTAATCGACCAACGGTACCGATTGGCTGCTGGTCACCGGCATGACGTCGGTGACGGCCGGCGCGGTGTTGGCGCCTGCGCACGGCGAGAAGGCCGCGGCGACCAAGGCCAGCGCGAAGCCCCCGGTGAGTCGGATGGTGTTCATGAGTTCTTCTCCCGTTCGATTTCGCTGACGGGGGCGACCGCCGGGCGGCCGCCCCTGCGGGGATCGGCGAATCAGCAGCCCGAGGCGTCGCCGCCGGGGCCGCCCGCGCCGCCGGGGCGGATTCGAATCAGCGGCGGGGCGGGCTTGTCGGGATCGAAGGTGAGGAACTTCTTCTGGTCGGCGGCGACCTGATCCATAATCTCGCCGATGCCGAACAGCTTGCCCATCAGGCCGGCGTTCATGGTGCCGACGTAGGTCTTGCCGTCGTCCTTCTTGTAGACGGTGATGGTGCAGGGCATCAGGATGGAGAAGATGCGCGAGGCGTCGTTCTTCAGCAGCGGACCGGAGTATTTGGTGGAGCAGGCCTCCACCAGCAGCACCGGCAGCACGTTGCTGCCGCTGGCGGCCACCGCGGCGGCCGGGTTGCGCAACCCGGAGAGGGACCAGCCGTTGCCGGAGAGGCCCTGGATGTTGGCCTGGATCCGCGCGGCGGTCTCCTCGACGCCGAAGGGGCTCTCGTACTCGTTGAACATCAGGCTCTGGGCGGAGGTGAGCGCGACCACCGCCATCAATACGAGGGCGGCGACGAACCCTGCGGCTATCTTGATCATGGGTGTGTCCTCTCGCGTTGAGGCCGTACCGACGGGCCTGCCGCGAGGGAGGCGCGTGAACGGCCGAAGTATTGGTATTATTGAATCTTCTAATGCGTTCAGCAGCTTAACTATAGTTCAGCTTTTTGATCTCTGCTTGATTAAACTTTGACCCGCTTCGAGTGGGGGATTCGAGTGACCGTGACCGATCCACTGAACGACCTGCTCGCCCGCGGCATCGAGCGCCTCGGCCTGGAACTCGATGAGGCGGCGCGCGGCCTGCTTCTCGATTACCTGGCCCTGCTCGGGAAGTGGAACCGCGCGTTCAATCTCACCGCGGTACGCGATCCCGCCGAGATGGTGGTGAAGCATCTGCTCGACTCGCTGGCGGTGGCGCCTTGGTTGGAGGGCGAGCGGTTCGTCGACGTGGGGGCCGGGGCGGGCCTGCCGGGGATTCCCTTGGCGATCGCGAAGCCCGCCATGCACTTCACCGAGATCGACTCCAACGGCAAGAAGACCCGTTTCATGGCCCAGGCGGTGCGTGAGTTGGGGCTTACCAATGTCGAGGTACACCACAGTCGGGTGGAGGCGTGGCGGGTGGAGGCGCCCTTCGACGGAGTGCTCTCCCGCGCCTTCGCCTCCCTCGCCGACATGGTGACCGTCGCCGGTCACCTCTGTGCCCCGGGGGGGCGGCTCTACGCCATGAAGGGCCAGGCCCCCGACGACGAACTGGTCGCCCTGCCCCGTGGTTGGCGGGTGGAGCGAATCCACTCCCTCACCGTCCCCGGGCTCGATGCCGAGCGCTGCCTGGTGGTGCTTGCCCGGCGGGCGGTTTGACGCCCCAATACAGGAAGTTTTCTTTATCGTCTTCGATTCATAATGCCCCCAAAAACCCACCAGGGCCGCGAGGCGGAAGCGCCCGCTTCCGCCTCGCGGCCCTGGTGGGTTTTTGGGGGTGGGGGTACACTCCCCGTCCCATGGCCCACCACCACCAACACGACCACGGTCACTCCCCGGAGTCGGAATTCTCCCCGGAGGATCAGCGCTATCTCGCGGCTCGGCGGGTCACCATCGTCGGCGCGCTGATCAATCTGGTGCTGTCGGCGGTCAAGGTGGCCCTCGGCATCCTCGGCAACTCCCAGGCGCTGGTGGCCGACGGCGTCCACTCCCTCTCCGACCTGGCCACCGACGTGTTGGTGCTGATCGCCTCCAAGCACGGCTCCAAGGAGGCCGACGAGGAGCATCCCTACGGTCATGGCCGCATCGAGACCCTGGCGACGGTGATCCTGGGAGTGATCCTGATCGCGGTGGGTCTCGGCATCCTGTGGGATGCGGTGTTGCGGCTGTTCGACACCGATCTCCAGCTCCATCCGGGCTGGCTCGCCATGGCCGGTGCCGCCGCCTCCATCTTCGCCAAGGAGGGGCTCTACCACTACACCATGGTGGTGGCGCGCCGGTTGCGCTCCAACCTGCTCAAGGCCAACGCCTGGCATCACCGTTCGGATGCCGTCTCCTCGGTGGTGGTGGTGGTGGGCATCGCCGGCTCCATGGCCGGTCTCGGCTACCTGGATGCGATTGCCGCGGCGATCGTCGCCCTGATGGTGACGAAGATCGGCTTCGACCTCGGCTGGACCGCCATCCACGAGTTGATCGATACCGCCCTGGAGCGGGAGAAGGTGGTGGAGATCGAGCGCACCATCCTGGCGGTGCCGGGGGTGGAGGAGCTCCATCTGCTGCGCACCCGCCGGATGGGGGCCGACGCCCTGGTGGACGTCCACATCATCCTCACCGATCCCCGCATCAGCGTCTCCGAAGGCCATCAGATCAGTGAGACGGTGCGCGCTACCCTGATTCGCAAGATCGACGAGGTGAGTGACGTCACCGTCCACATCGATCCGGAGGATGACGAGGCGGGGTCTTCGTGCCAACATCTGCCGCTACGCGACTCGTTGCTGAAACGCCTCGGGGAGCCGTGGCGGGCCCTGTGCGAGGAGCACCGGGTGGAGGCGGTGCGGCTGCACTACCTGTTCGGGCGGATCGAGCCGGAGTTGCTGATCCCGATGGGCGAAGGCGTCGACCCGGCGCGGGCCGAGGAGATCGCCGCGGCGTTCAACGCCCTCGCCGTTACGGTGAAGGAGCTGGGCCCGGTGGTGGTCCGTTTTCACTGAAACGTAAGAAGTCTGCACAATAAAGGTGCATTGGCGCCTGTTGTTGCGCCGAGATAGTGCGGCCGGCCGGGGCCGAACTCCGTGATCCGTGAGTAAATACGCGTACTTACCGCGTGTGATTCGTGGCATGGAACCTGCTATCCCATGGGGCGTTTTTTGCCCCTCCCGCCGGCCGCGGGAACCTTAAACAAACTGCATCACCCTTTCAGGAGGAGCACCAATGTCCGGTACCGACGTTATCAACATGATCAAAGAGAAGGACGTGAAGTGGGTTGACCTGCGCTTCTGCGACACCCGCGGCAAGGAGCAGCACGTCACCATTCCCGCCAGCGACGTCGATGACGGGTTCTTCGCCGACGGCAAGATGTTCGACGGCTCCTCCATCTCCGGCTGGAAGGGGATCAACGAGTCCGACATGATCCTCATGCCCGACGCCGACACCGCCGTGCTCGATCCCTTCTTCGAGGATCCCACCGTCATCATCCGTTGCGACATCGTCGAGCCCGCCACCATGCAGGGCTACGAGCGCGACCCGCGCTCCGTCGGCCACCGCGCCGAGGCCTACCTGAAGTCCACCGGTATCGGCGACACCGCGCTGTTCGGTCCCGAGCCCGAGTTCTTCATCCTCGACGACGTCCGCTGGGGCGCTGATCTCTCCGGCTCCTTCGTCAAGATCGATTCCGAAGAGGCCGAGTGGAACTCCGAGCGCACCTACGAGGGTGGCAACATGGGGCACCGCCCCGGCGTCAAGGGCGGCTACTTCCCGGTTCCCCCGGTCGACTCCCTGCACGACATCCGCGCCTCCATGTGCGACGCGATGAGCGAGATGGGCCTCACCGTCGAGGTGCATCACCACGAGGTGGCCACCGCCGGCCAGTGCGAGATCGGCACCGGCGCCAACCCCCTGGTGAAGAAGGCCGATGAGGTGCTGATCCTCAAGTACTGCGTGCAGAACGTCGCCCACGCCTATGGCAAGACCGCCACCTTCATGCCCAAGCCGATCGTCGGCGACAACGGCTCCGGCATGCACGTCCACATGTCGCTGTCGAAGGATGGCACCAACCTGTTTGCCGGCGACCTCTACGGCGGCCTGTCCGAGACCGCGCTGTACTACATCGGCGGCATCATCAAGCACGCCCGTGCGCTGAACGCCTTCGCCAACGCCTCCACCAACTCCTACAAGCGTCTGGTGCCCGGCTTCGAGGCCCCGGTGATGCTGGCCTACTCCGCCCGCAACCGTTCCGCCTCCATCCGTATCCCCTACGTGATGACCCCCAAGGCGCGTCGTATCGAGGTGCGTTTCGGTGATCCCACCGCCAACCCCTACCTCTGCTTCGCCGCCTACCTGATGGCCGGCATCGACGGCATCCAGAACAAGATCCACCCCGGCGACGCGATGGACAAGGACCTGTACGACCTGCCCGCCGAGGAGGCCGCCCAGATCCCCACCGTCTGCCACAGCCTGGACATGGCCCTGGACGCCCTGGACGCCGACCGCGAGTTCCTGACCAAGGGTGGCGTGTTCACCGACGACATGATCGACGCCTACATCGCCCTGAAGATGGAAGAGGTCACCCGCATGCGCATGACCACCCATCCGGTGGAGTACGACATGTACTACAGCCTCTGATTTTTTCTAACGAAAAAATCAGCATTCGCTGAGTGAAAAAGGGCCCCGCATTGCGGGGCCTTTTTTTGTGGAAAAGTGTGTTGAAGGATATACCCCCTGGTGGAGACCGGGGCTGCGCTTCGTAGGGTGGTGCGTTGGGCATGCCTCGCAAATCGGGAGAATCTCTCACCGGCGTCGGCGGGCGCAGCCCGCCCTATAGGGCGCGCCGTGCGCGCCATGGTGGTTGGAGAATTCCCGTTTACGGGGATAGCCTCTCCTGACGCCTGACGCCTGACGCCTGACGCCTGACGCCTGACGCCTGACGTCTGGCACCCCTCCCCACGCCCCTTCCCAGTGCCACCGCCCTATAATAGTGCGCAGCAGTCACCCAACACCCCCACATGCCCCTATCAAACACGGGGAAATCGCGGCCTTGCGCGATTTCCCCGCTCTGGAAGACAAATTGCATACGGTGGCGCCGTGGAAAACTTCAGCCAACGAATTCTCGACAACCTGACCTCCGCGGTACTGCTGCTGGACCGGGATTTGCGCCTCACCTACGTCAATCCGGCGGCGGAGATGCTGTTCGCCCTGAGCGCCCGGCAGGCCACCGGACTGCGTATCGCCGAGCTGCTCTCCAAGGACGCGGAGTTCGTCCAGGGGTTGCGTGATGCGGTCGACAGCGGCCACCCCCACACCGTCCGCGAGCGCGCGCTGAAGCTGCCCGGTGGGCGTCAGGTAACCGTCGACTGCACCGTCAACCCGGTGATCGAGCCGGGGCTGCCACCGGCGCTGCTGGTGGAGATGATCCACGTCGACCGCCACCTGCGCATCGCCCGCGAGGAGCAGCTGATCGCCCAGCACCAGGCGACCCGCGCGCTGATCCGCGGCCTCGCCCACGAGATCAAGAACCCGTTGGGAGGTCTGCGCGGGGCCGCCCAGTTGCTGGAGCGGGAGCTGCCCAACGAGACGCTGCGCGAATACACCGAGGTGATCATCGCCGAGGCCGACCGCCTGCGGAATCTGCTCAACCGGATGCTCGGCCCCAACACCCTGCCGCGCCGCGAGCCGGTCAACCTCCACCACCTGATGGAGCGGGTGCGCAAGGTGGTGGAGGCGGAGAAGTCCACCGGGGTGACGGTGATTCGCGACTACGACCCTTCGATTCCCGACCTCAACGCCGATCCGGACCAACTGATCCAGGCGCTGCTCAACATCGTGCGCAACGCCCTCCAGGCGGTGGGGGAAAAGGGCAAGATCACACTGCGCTCCCGGGTCCAGCGCCGCTTCACCATCGGCCACCGCCTCTACCGGCTGGTGGCGCGGGTGGACGTGATCGACAACGGTCCCGGCGTCCCCGCCGAGCTGCGGGAGAACCTTTTTTACCCCATGGTCACCGGCCGTCCGGACGGTACCGGCCTGGGGCTCACCATCGCCCAGTCGCTGGTCAACCAGCACGACGGGCTGATCGAATGCGAAAGCCGTCCAGGACGGACCTGTTTCACCTTCCTGCTCCCCTTCGACGAGCCGGAATCGGAGAGAACCGATGGCTAAAATCTGGATTATCGATGACGACCGCTCCATCCGCTGGGTCCTGGAGAAGGCCCTGAAACAGGCCGAGATGGAGGTCTCCACCTTCGACAGCGCCGAGGGGGTGATGCGCGCCCTCGAGCGCGGCGCCCCCGATGCGATCATCAGCGACATCCGCATGCCCGGCATGGATGGCCTGGAGCTGATGCGCCGGGTGCGCGAGCGGGAGCCGGAGTTGCCGGTGATCATCATGACCGCCCACTCCGATCTGGATGCGGCGGTGGCCGCCTATCAGGGGGGCGCCTTCGAGTACCTGCCCAAGCCCTTCGACGTCGACGAGGCGGTGGAGCTCACCGTGCGCGCCGTGCAGCAGTCCCGCGAGCGCGGCCTGGAAGGCGAGTCGCTGGAGCACGACACCGAGATCATCGGCGAGGCGCCGGCGATGCAGGAGGTGTTCCGCGCCATCGGCCGCCTGTCGCGTTCCAACATCACGGTGCTGATCAACGGCGAGTCGGGTACCGGCAAGGAGCTGGTGGCCCGCGCCCTGCACCGCCACAGCCCGCGGGCGAGCAAGCCGTTCATCGCCCTGAACATGGCGGCGATCCCCCGTGACCTGATGGAGTCCGAGCTGTTCGGCCACGAGCGCGGCGCCTTCACCGGCGCCCAGACCGCCCGCCAGGGGCGCTTCGAGCAGGCGGACGGGGGCACCCTGTTCCTCGACGAGATCGGCGACATGCCCGCCGAGCTGCAGACCCGCCTGCTGCGGGTGCTGGCCGACGGGGTCTTCTACCGGGTGGGCGGCCACAGCGCGGTGAAGGTGGATGTGCGGATCATCGCCGCCACCCACCAGGACCTGGAGCAGCGAGTGCGCGACGGCAATTTCCGCGAGGACCTGTTTCACCGTCTCAACGTCATCCGCATTCAGCTCCCCTCGCTACGCGAGCGGCGCGAGGACATCCCGCGGCTCGCCCGCCACTTTCTCGCCGCCGCCGCCGCCGAACTCAACGTCGAGCCGAAGCGGCTCCACTCCGACACCGACGCCTACCTCAGCCGTTTCGACTGGCCGGGCAACGTGCGTCAGCTGGAGAACAGCTGCCGCTGGCTGACGGTGATGGCCTCCGGCCAGGAGATCCTCCCCGGCGACCTGCCGCCGGAACTCCAGGCGGAGAGCGCCGACGGCGGTGCCGGCGACGATTGGGAGGGGGCGCTGCGCGCCTGGGCCGATCGCGGCCTCGCCCGCGGCGAGAGTGGCCTGCTCGAGCAGGCGGTGCCGCGCTTCGAGCGGGTGTTGATCGAGACCGCGCTGAAACACACCGCCGGACGCCGCCAGGATGCCGCCAAGCTGCTCGGCTGGGGCCGCAACACCCTGACCCGCAAGATCAAGGAGCTGGGCATGGAGTGAGCGGGGATGCGTCGGGAGGCGTCGAGCGGTCACCGCCCGCCTCTTTACGGTTCATTGTGGGATGGCGCATCGTAGGGGTCGGCGGTAGCATGCAAAGCCCAGTACGAAAATTCTTACACCCATAATGATTCACATTACCCCCTGGATCGCCGCCCTCGTCGGTTTGTTGTTCACCTGCGTCGCCGATGCGGTCGAGCCCTACCGTGTGGGTGTGCTCTACTGGTCGATGAATATCCCCGGCCAGGTGGCGATGCGCCGGGGGTTGGAGGCGGAGGCCGAGCGGATCAATGCCGCGGCCGGGGCCGACGCCGGGGCCGACGCCGGGGAGAGCGGCCGGCGGCCGGTGGAGCTGATCCCGCGGGTCGCCGGTGACGGCGAGGCGGGGATCGAGCGTCAGGTCCGGCAGATGGAGGAGCTGGTGGCCCGCGGGGTGGACCTGATCGTGGTCCAGCCCGCCGACAACGCCGCCCTCGCCCACCCCCTGCGGGCGGCCAACCGCGCCGGTATCCCGGTGGTCGCCTACGATCAGTACATCAGCGGTGGCGAACTGGTCTCCTACGTCACCTCCGACAACGAGCAGGCGGGCCGGCTGGGCGGCGAGTACACCGCCGCCACCCTGCCCGACGACGGTGAGCCGCTGCGGGTGGTGCTGGTGGAGTATCCCCACGTCTCCTCCACCGTCGAGCGGGTCAATGGCTTCCTCGACGCCCTCACCGCCGCCGGTCGCGCCTTCCGGGTGGTCGGCACCTATGCGGCGGTGGAACCGGTGGCGGGTCGCGAGGCGGGCCGCGCCATCGTCGAGGAGTTTCCCGCCGGTTCGGTCGACGTGCTCTTCACCGTCAACGACGGGGGTGGCCTGGCGGTGGTCGATGAACTGGCGGCGGCAGGGCGCGACGAACTCTTCGTGGTCACCATCGACGGCGATCCCCAGTCGGTGGCCAACATCCGCGAGGGACGGCTGACCCGCTTCGACGCCGCGCAGTTCTGCGGTCCGCTGGGCGCCGAGGCGCTGCGCATCGGCTACCGGCAGCTCAACGGCGAGGCGGTGCCCCGCCAGGCGCTGATGCCGGTCTTCCCGATCACCCGCGAGACCCTCGACCGCTACCCCGGCTGGCAAGGGCCGATCCCCACCCCCTTCGACAAGCCGTGGGCCAGCGACCAGCCGCGTTGGAGCGGTGTCATCAAGGCAATGGACTAACCCGTGCCCTTCGTCGCACAGGGGCCTCGCGTCGGTGTCGAGCGGATGGACCGCCGACTCGCATTCACCTTCGGTGCGGTGTTCGCCCTGCTGATCGCCGCGGTGCTTGCTGCCGGCTCCTATTTTTACCTGAAAGTGCTGGCCGACCAGGAGCAGCGGCTCGCCTCGGCACTGGCCGTGACTCTCTCCGACGCGATCAACCGCGTCAGCTTCTCCGGCAAATACCACGCGCGCCTGCTGGTGGAGGAGTTGGCGGGTAAGAGTCCGGAGATCGCCTACCTGCTGATCGTCGACGAAGGGGGGTGGGTGATCGCCCACAGCGACCCGAAGCTCAACGGCACCCGCCTCACCGACCCCGCCCAGCGGGCCGCCGCCGCCGGCATCGCCGCCGCCTCCTTCTATTTTCAGAACGCCCAGTGGCGGGGTCTGCCGGTGCGCGAGGTGGCGATGCCCTACCGCGGCGGCTACGGCGACCAGGTGATCGGCACCATCCGCGTCGGCGTCTCCACCGGCCCCACCCGCGAGGCGCTGATTCGCGGCCTGCTCTACCTCGCGCTGCTCACGCTGGTGCTGCTGTTCGTCGGCGTGGTGTTGGTGGGCCGACTCGGTCGCCACTTCGGCCGACCGGTGCAGGAACTCGCCGACCAGCTGGCCGGGATTCTCGAACACGCGCCGCTGATGATCGTCATCCAGGATCGGGAAGGGACCCTGTTGCGCCTCAGTCGGCTCTATCGGGAGACCTTTCCCGCCGCCGCCGAGAGTGGCGCCAAGGCGGCCTTCCTCGACCGCCTGCCGGAGCCCACCGCCGAGCGGCTGCGTCAATGGGACCGCCAGGCCTTCGAGACCAATCGGATGGTGCGTGGCGAAATCACCCTGCGCCCCGGTGGCGAACCCCGCGATTTTCTGCTGACCAAGTTCCCGATCGCCCGCGGCGCCGACGGCGGCGCGCTGCTCATTTGCACCATCGGGGTGGACGTCACCGAGCGCAACCGCGCCGAGCGGGAACTGCTCGCCGCCAAGGAGGCGGCGGAGGCGGCCAGCCGGGCGAAGAGCGAATTCCTCGCCACCATGAGCCACGAGATCCGCACGCCGATGAACGCCATCATCGGCATGGGCGATCTGCTCGCCGAGACGGCGCTGAGCAAAGAGCAGGCACGCTTCCTCGAGGTGAGCCGCCATGCCGGCAACACCCTGCTCGACCTGATCAACGACATCCTCGACCTGTCGAAGATCGAGGCGGGAGAACTCCAGCTCGACCGCGAGCCCTTCGATCCGGAGGAAGTGGTGGAGTCGATGGCCCTGGTGATGGCCCCGGCGGCGCGGGAGAAGGGGCTGGTCCTCTCCACCTGGGTCCACCCCGCGGCGGCACGCCGGCTGGTCGGCGACCCGCGGCGGCTGCGTCAGGTGCTGCTCAACCTGCTCGGCAACGCGGTCAAGTTCACCGAACATGGCGAGGTCACCCTGCGGCTGGAACCGGCGGCGGAAGGGGGATCGGGCACGCTCCACTTCTCGGTGAGCGACAGCGGCATCGGCATCCCCGTGGAGAAGCAGCAGGAGATCTTCAACGCCTTCACCCAGGCCGACTCCTCGGTGACCCGCCGCTACGGCGGCACCGGCCTGGGGCTGACCATCTCCCGCCATCTGGCGGAGAGGATGGGCGGCACCCTGTGGGTGCAGAGTGCGCCGGGGCGCGGCAGCACCTTCCACTTCACCGCCCGTTTCGACGTCGATCCGGCGACACTCGGGGAGGTCGAAGGAGCGCCGCTGTCCGGACGCACCGTCCTGCTGGTCGGACCGGATGACGCCGGCCGCGGCATCCTCGCCGCGCAATTGGCGGCGTCCGGGGCGCGGGTGACGGTGGCGGAGGGCATCGAGGAGGCGATGGCGCTGCCGGAGCCGCCCGACGTGATCCTGCTGGATTGTCATCAGACCGCCGATGAGGGTATCGAGCGGGTTGCCCGCCTGCGCGCGGTCCCCGCCCTGGCGGAGTGCCCGGTGTTGTTGCTGGGGATCGATCAGCGGACCGCACCGATTGAACGCGCGCGCGCCGGGGGGATCGACTACCACCTGAAGCCGGTGCGCCGACGGGAGCTGATCGCCGCCGTTTCCGGGCAGATGGTCGGCGAGGATGCGTCGACTGCCGAATCGTTGCCCGCGATACGGTCGCGGCCCCTGGGGATCCTGCTGGTGGAGGATTCGGAGGACAACGCCGAACTGATCCGCGCCTACCTGCGCCACACCCCTTTTGAACTGGAGCTGGCGGAGAACGGCGCGCTGGCCGTCGAACGCTTCAAACGCCATCCTGCCGACCTGGTGCTGATGGACATGCAGATGCCGGTGATGGACGGCTACACCGCCACCCGCCGGATTCGCCAATGGGAAGCCGCCGAGGGGCGGACACCGGTCCCCATCCTGGCTCTCACCGCCCACGCCTTGAGCGGCGACGACCAGCGCAGCAGGGAAGCGGGCTGCACCGACCACCTGACCAAGCCGATCAAGAAGCGGGTATTGCTGGAGGCGATCGAGCGTCACGTCGCGGCGAGGGGGTAATTGGTGGAGTCACCGCCCCTGTTCCCGTTTTACACAAGAATGATTCTCATTTGCCTATATATTTTTAATATTGAGTGAATTTGTCGGGAATATTGGGCGTCCCCATGGAAATTGGGGAGAAAACTCCGGTTTTATTCTCCGTGAACGCCCGCAGAGGGCGACGGAGATTTCCTGATCGAAAGATAAAACACTTGAATATCAATTTATTAAGATGTTCTCCCGTGGCCTCTCCGAGGCCGGGAGGAGCACCGCCCTATTCATCCTTTTTTTCATTGAAATCCGCAGACATAGGCCGGTTCTATCTTTCGATTCTTAATTTTGATACCTGTTTTCGCCCCCCGGTGTAGCGAAAGCGCAAGTCCCGCGCTATCGTATGCCGTCCAGAAGGAAGCGCTGATTGGAAAATTCACCGTCGCGTTGTGCCCGGAAGGCCCGGCATCAAGGCGCAGCCCGCAGCCAATGGCAGGACCCTTGGCAAGGGGTGCAACGCCGAGGCCGGGCCTTCTGGGCGCAGCCCGCAGGGCCGGGCCCCTTTCGCCCCTATCCTTCGTTGCACGCTGGACGCCCTACGGCGAGTAGGGCCGCCAGCGCGCGCGTCGTCCAGGAGCGAAAGGGGCGCGGCGCGACGGCGAATTTTCCAATCAGCGCTTCCTACAATGGGGAGGTGCGCACCCAGCGTCTCCTCGACGCCGAAAATCCGTACCGGAGGAACATCTATGACGGATGTAGTCGCAACCAACCAGACCATTATCGTGGTCGGTGGCGGTATCAGCGGCATGACCGCGGCCCTCGAGGCCGCCGAGGCCGGCAAGCAGGTGATCCTGCTGGAGAAGAACCCTTCTCTCGGTGGCCGTGTCAGCCAGCTGTACAAGTACTTCCCGAAGCTCTGCTTCCCCACCTGCGGCCTGGAGATCAACCTCCGCCGCATCAAGGCCAACAAGAACCTGCGCGTTCTCACCCAGGCCGAGGTGACCGGGATCGACGGGGCCTCCGGTGACTACACCGTCTCCGTCAAGCTCAGCCCGCGCTTCGTCAACGCCAACTGCACCGGCTGCGGCGAGTGCGCCAAGGTGGTCGAGAGCGAGTTCCCCGACGAGTACAACTACGGGATGAAGAGCCGCAAGGGCGCCTACCTCCCCTACAACCTCGCCTACCCCTACCAGTACGTCCTCGACCCGGCGATCGTCGGCACCGACGAGGGCGCCAAGGCGAAGGCGGCCTGCAAGTACGGCGCGATCGACCTGGAGATGCAGGAAGAGACCGTCGAGCTGAAGGCCGGCGCGGTGGTCTATGCCACCGGCTGGAAGCCCTACGACGCCAACAAGATCCAGCCCTACGGCTACGACCGCTTCGACAACGTGATCACCAACGTCGAGTTCGAGCGCATGCTCGACCCGTTCGGTCCCACCGGCGGCAAGATCCAGCGTGCCGACGGCTCCACGCCGAAGAACATCGCCTTCATCCAGTGCGCCGGCTCGCGCGACGTCAACCACCTGGAGCACTGCTCGCGCATCTGCTGCATGGCCTCGCTGAAGCAGACCACCTACGTGCAGGACCAGCTCGGTGACGAGGCGAAGTCGACCGTCTACTACATCGACATCCGCGCCATCGACCGCTTCGAGGACTTCTACGCCAAGGTGCAGAAGAACGAGAACGTCTCCTTCATCAAGTCCAAGGTGGCCAACATCACCGCCGGCAAGGACGGCAACGTGATCCTCAACGGCAACAACCTGGAAGTGCCGGGCTTCGGCAGCGACATGCGCTACGCCAACGAGCACGACCTGGTCGTCCTCGCCACCGGCATGGAGCCGAGCATCGGCGACTTCCCGGTCGAGGTGGTCACCGACAACCACGGCTTCATCCAGCAGGACGAGGCCAACGGCGGCATCTTCGGATGTGGTGTTTCCGCCGACGCCCTGGACGTCAACCGCGCGGTGCAGAGTGCGACCGCCGCCGCCCTGCGCGCCGTCCAGGTAGTAAACCGAGTTGCCGGAGCGGAGGGTTAAACCGTGGCTGACATGAAGATTGGAGCCTATATCTGCAAGGGCTGCGAGCTGGGCGAACGCCTGGACACCGCCACCCTGATGAGCGTCGCCACCCGTGAGGGCAAGGCGGCCGTGTGCAAGGATCACGACTACCTCTGCTCCGAGGAAGGCGTGGCCATGATCAAGGCCGACATCGAGAACGAGGGCGTCAACCGCATCGTCATCGGTGCCTGCTCCCGTCGCGCCAAGACCGAGGCGTTCGACTTCGGCACCCTGCCGGTCTCCCGCGCCAACCTGCGCGAGGGCGTCATCTGGATCCGTCCCGCCGACGACGACGCCCAGGAGACCACCGACGAGATGGCCCAGGACTACATCCGCATGTCCTGCGCCGAGGCCAAGTACATGAAGGAGGCGAAGCCCGACGAGGCGCGCCAGACCGTGCGCCGCCTGCTGGTGGTCGGCGGTGGCGTCTCCGGCATGACCTCCGCCATCGAGGCGGCCCGCGCCGGTTACGAGGTGCACATCGTCGAGAAGTCCGGCGAGCTGGGCGGCCAGATGGGCAAGCTCTACAGGCGCGTCGCCTTCAAGGCCCCCTACAAGGAGCCCGCCGACACCGGTGTGGCGGAGATGATCGCGGAGATCGAAGGCAGCGCCAAGATCACCGTCCATCTGAATGCCACCACCACCAAGACCTCCGGTGCGCCGGGACGCTTTTCCGTGGACATCACCACCGAGAGCGGCTCCACCGTCACCGAGAACTTCGGCGCCATCGTCCAGGCCACCGGCTTCAAGCCCTACGACATCACCAAGCTGCCCCAGCTCGGTGGCGGCAAGAGCCCCGACGTGGTCGATCAGGCCGGCTTCGAGGCGCTGGCCAAGGCCGCTGACGGCGGCCCGATCAAGCGCCCCTCCGACGGCAAGGAGGTGCAGAACGTGGTCTTCCTGCAGTGCGCCGGCCAGCGCTCCGAGGAGGAGGGCTGCCTCCCCTACTGCTCCGGCCACTGCTGCATGACTTCGGTCAAGCAGGCGATGTACGTGCGTGAGCAGAACGGCGGCGACGCCACCGTGATGTTCACCGACCTGCGCATGCCCGGTGCCGGCGGCGAGGACTTCTACCGCTCCGGCCAGGAGAAGGGTGTCACCTTCACCAAGGGCGTCGCCTCCGAGGTCACCGCCAGCGGCGGCAATCTCTCGGTCAAGTTCCGCGACATGATCCTCTCGGAAGAGACCTCCATCGACGACGCCGACATGGTGGTGCTGGCCACCGGCATGATCCCCAACTCCGGTGTCGACATCGAGCGGATGATCACCGAGAAGCTGGGCGCCGAGTCCACCGACGACACCGCCATCGCCGCCGCCCGCGCTGAGTTCCTGGAGCAGACCAAGGGCAAGGAGATCCTCAACCTGACCTACCGTCAGGGGCCGGACATGCCGATCCTCTCCAACGGCTTCAACGACTCGCACTTCATCTGCTTCCCCTACGAGACCCGCCGCACCGGCATCTACGCCGCCGGCCCCGTACGCCGCCCGATGGACGGCTACCAGGCCCAGGAGGATGCCACCGGCGCCGCGATGAAGGCGATCCAGGCGATCGAGAATGCCGAGCTGGGCCGTGCCGCGCACCCCCGCTCCGGCGACCTCTCCTTCCCCACCTTCAACCAGGGCGGCTGCACCCAGTGCAAGCGCTGCACCGTGGAGTGCCCCTTTGGCGCCATCGACGAGGACGCCAAGGGCTACCCGCAGTACAACCAGGCCCGCTGCCGCCGCTGCGGCACCTGCATGGGCGCCTGCCCGGTGCGCGTCATCTCCTTCGAGAACTACTCCATCGACACCGTCGGCCAGCAGCTGAAGGCGGTCGAGGTGCCCGACGAGTTCGAGGAGAAGCCGCGCGTGCTGGTGCTCGCCTGCGAGAACGACGCCTACCCGGCGATGGACCAGGCGGCGCAGAACGGCATCCACTACAACCAGTTCGTGCGCGTCATCCCGGTCCGCTGCCTCGGCTCGGTCAACCTGATCTGGGTCACCGACGCGCTGAACAGCGGCTATGACGGCGTCATGCTGATGGGCTGCAAGAAGGGCGTGGACTACCAGTGCCACTTCGTCCGCGGCTCCACCCAGGCGCACATCCGCCTCTCCAAGGTGGCCGACACCCTGCAGAGCCTGTCGCTCGAAGAGGAGCGCGTACAGGTCTACGAGGTGGCCATCACCGATGTCGAGCGCGTGCCGAAGCTGATCAACGACTACGTCGAGAAGATCTTCGAAATCGGCATGAGCCCCTTCAAGTTCTAAGGAGATGTGGACATGAGCCAGATCGAAAAGTACCGCACGAGCTTCCTCAAAGAGGTGGAAGCCAACGTCGAGGAGGGGCACTGGGTCAAGATGTGCATGCAGTGCGGCGTCTGCGCCGGCAGCTGCCCCATGGGCCCCTACTGGGAGCACCCGCCGCAGGAGATCTTCATGATGATCCGCGCGGGCAAGCGCGAGGAAGTGCTCTCCTCCACCTCCATGTGGATGTGTACCTCCTGCTACAACTGCATCGCGCGCTGCCCCCGTGGCCTGCCGATCACGCACATCATGCATGGGTTGGCCCACTACGGTAAGCGCATCGGCCTCGCCCCGAAGGAGCAGCCCACCGCCAAGTTCGCCCAGAAGTTCTGGGACAACCTGACCGCCAAGGGCCGGGTCAACGAACTGAAGCTGGGTCTCGCCCTCTACTTCATCGACGGCTTCGGCCAGGGCGTGCAGAACGCCCTGGCGGCCAAGGACCTCGGCCTCAGCATGGTCAAGGCCGGGCGCATGAATCCGATGGAGATCCTGGGCGGCCACAGCTGCAAGGGCGCCGGCGACATCAAGAAGATGCTCGCCAAGGCGAAAGAGATCGAAGAGGCCGAAGCGGCCAAGTTTGGCAGCTAAGAGGAGATCGAACCCATGGCGAAGCGAGAATATTCCTTCTACCCCGGCTGCTCCTCCCAGTCCAAGGCCTCTGGTGCGAACTACCAGAAGTCGGTCGACAGCATGTGTGAGGAGCTGGACATCCAGCTCAACGAGATCCCCGACTGGAACTGCTGCGCGGCCTCCATCGGCTACGCCGGCGGCGGCGAGCTGCCGCGTCTCTCCCTGAGCGCGCGCAACATCGCGCTGTCCCAGCAGGCCAACGGCCAGCAGGACATCGTCGCCACCTGCGCCGCCTGCTGGCTCGCCACCCGCGAGACCAAGGAGCGTATCGAGGAGAGCAGCAAGGTGCGCAGCGGCATCGATGCCGCCCTCGGCGAGATCGGCGTCAAGGTCGAGGGCGAGATGCCCAAGGTCCGCCACATGGTCGAGGTGCTGATCGAGGACATCGGCTACGAGACCCTGAAGTCCGGCGTCAAGAAGCCCCTCGACGGCATCAAGATCGCCGGCTACGTCGGCTGCCAGACCAACCGCCCCTTCGGCATCGACGGCGAGAGCCACGAGAACCCGATGTACCTCGACAAGATGGTCGAGGCGATGGGCGGCGAGGCGCTGAGCGGCTACGAGAAGAAGGCCAGCTGCTGCGGCGGCGCGCTGATCTTCTCCGAGCCGCAGAAGTCCCAGGCGCTGATCAAGGACATCATCGAGTCCGCCTACGACCACGGCGCCGACATGATCGTCACCCCCTGCCCGGTGTGCCAGATGAACGTCGAGGTCTACCAGCCCGACATCAACAAGACCTACGGCACCAAGTTCGAGATGCCGGTGGTCTACTACAGCCAGCTGATCTCGGTGGCCTACGGCCGCAACGGCAAGGATGCGGCCCTCGACGGCCAGGTGATCCGGGCCAAGAAGCTGGAAGACAAGGCCGGATAAAAAAGCCCTCTATTGGGTGGTGCCCAAGGATGGGTGCCGTCCCGGCCCGTGTCAGGGTCGGACATGAAAGAGCCCTCTTCGGAGGGCTTTTTTATTGTTTTTCCCGAGCGTATAACATTGACTGTAGGAGCGGCCCTTAGGCCGCGATGACGCCCTTTCCGGCGAAGTGACGCCCCGTGCTACGACCACACGGTTTCCGTCGTGGGTGACCGTCGGGAAACGAAAGCTGGGTAGAGTGTGCCGACGACAGGAGGCGCACCGGTTTCGAGTGGCAGTGTACTTCGCGTCACGCTGCCCTACGTGTTCACTACCCTTTTTACCGCAAGGAACAAAACGGCCCCGGCAGGTAACCAAGATTGGAGTTTCAATGGGATCCGCAGAAGGAGCAGGGAAACCGCCGAAAACACGGCATAGCATTCGTCGAGGCTGTGGAGGTATTCGGCGACGAGCACTCGATTTGTGTTCCCGATCCCGACCACTCCCACGGGGAATCCCGCTATCTCTTGTTCGGATTGTCCTCGAACGGTGGATACCTTGTGGTCTCGTTTACCGAGCGAGTGGACGCAATCCGAATCATCTCCGCAAGGCGGATGACCCGCCAGGAGCGAAAAGCCTATGAACAGTGAAGACGATACCCTGAGAGACGAGTACCCCGCGGAACTGATCCAGTCTGGTGAACGCGGAAAGTACGCAAAGCAATACCGGGAAGGCACCAACATCGCGCTGATCGACCCCGATCTACACCGCTTGTTTCCCGATTCGGAGGCGGTCAATCGGGCATTGCGGGAATACGCGGTCGAACATCATATGGCATGACGCGATTCGGCAGGGGCGGGTCTTCAGGATGTATTGGGACGTGATCGAGGTGAACTACAGTGGATCCCGCGAGCTTTCCGTCCGTTTTGCCGACGGATTGAGCGGAGCCGTGCGTATCGATGAATCGTTTTGCACGGGGGTGTTTGAATCCCTGCGGAACGATGAGCGGATCGCCGACGCGAAAGTCGAGCACGGTGTCGTCGTCTGGCCCGATGGTCTGGATTTGGCGCCGGATACGATGTACCGAAAGATCAAAGAGAGTCCCGATCATCGGTGCGAATTGCGTTGAAACAGGGGCTTATGACTCCGAGACAGTGAAGAAATCCGCATTGCCCATGGTAACCGTAACTGACTACCCATTCGAAGTTCGCCTTCTCACCAAGGACGAGGGCGGCGGATATCTGATCTCATACCCCGATTTCAGCGATTGTATTTCCGATGGTGAAAGCGTCGATGAGGCGATCGCCAATGGCCGGGATGCGCTCGCGGCCGTTATCGCCACGTTGAAGGAGCTGGGGCGCCCGGTTCCGGAGCCCGGTTCCGGCGGTGCCAGCGGGAAGTTTGTGCAGAGGGTACCGCGGAGCCTTCACGCAAGGTTGGCGGCTCGGGCGAAGAGCGAAGGCGTGAGCATGAATACCCTGGTGGCAACCATTCTGGCCGAGGGGTTGGGGGTTCGCGAAACGCGGCATTGAGAAAACGCCGATAGCGGAGCGGAATTCCCCTTACGAATGATGAAAAAGAAGCTGCCAATGGATCGCGACACCACCATTCAAACCGTCCGCACGGCCTTCGAGCACACCGACGTAGCGGTAAGTTGTTCCTATCTCTTCGGCAGCGTCGCCCGCGGTGAGGCAACCACCGCAAGTGACGTCGATGTCGCCGTTCTTTTCTCCGAGACCCCACCCCCTACCCTCCTCGGCCCGGTCGCGACCCTTCAGGGCGAGCTGGAGGAGGCGCTCCGCCGCGAGGTGGACCTGGTGGTCCTCAACCGCTCCGGTCCCGACCTGACCCACCGCGTGCTGCGCGATGGTGAACTCCTGGTGGAGAACGACCGGAGCCATCGAATCCGCTTCGAGGTGGATTCCCGCAACGCCTATTTCGACCTTCTCCCCTATCTGCGGGAGTATCGCCGGGGGCGCGTCGCATGACGGACAACGATCCTGGAGAAGACGTTCGCCTTTTGCAATGAGATCGGGGATGAATTTACGGGTACTACGAGGTCATTGAAAATGAGCACGCTCTTCGAAGAGGCCAAGAGGTTGCCGGTTTCCCAGCGCATAGAGCTGGTAGAGGCGATTTGGGACAGCATAGCGGACGAATCGCCCGAAGAGGGGGCGTTGAGCTTGTCCAAAGCAGAGCTTATGGAGCTGAATCGCCGTAGCGCCGATCATCGCGCAGACCCGGAGACCGCGATACCGTGGGAAGAGGTAAGAAAGAAACTTTTCAAGGAAAAGGCATGATCCGCATCGTCTTCCGCCCGGAGGCGGAGGAAGAGATCCTTGAGGCTCGGGGGTGGTACGACGCCCGTTCTCCGGGATTGGGCGGCGAATTTGCCCGGTCTGCCGATGACGCGGTTAGTTCTGCCGCCGAAATGCCGTTGGCCCATCCGCGACTAGAAGGGGAATATCGCCACGTCATTCTGCGGCGCTTCCCGTATTCCGTCATTTATCTTCCCTGCGAGTCGGAAATCGTGGTGATCTCCTGTTTTCACCATAAGCGAAAGCCGATTTCGAGGTCGTGAGCGGTTTGATGACTAAATCAAATTTCCTCAATTAAGAGAGACTCTATTGCCCGAGTCCGGCGTGTATGGCCTCTTCTCCAAAGATGAGCGGATGTCGAGGGCATACACCGCAACGGAATGGATAACTTTTGGCGGATACTTCGCAAATACGATCGCAATCATGGAACGGATATGGCGGAAATAATCCCACCGCTGGCGGGGCGGGTACTGAGCAGGATGATCTCGGGTGAGCGGCGTGTGGCGCAGCGGCTGAAGGGGCTGCTGGAAGACGACTACACGGTTTGGTATGA